>JAOZVJ010000057.1 GCA_029938215.1 Arcobacteraceae bacterium
ATATAATCATAAAAAGGCATTGGTTTGAAAAATATATTAATCATTATATGGTTTACTTTCTTTTTTTATGGATGTTCCCAAAAAGATATGATAGAGGTCAGCACAAATAAAGATGGCTTGTTGGCAAAAGCTTCATCTGTTAAATTTTTGAAATTCAAGAATGATAATTATGACTTAAAAGGACATTTGCAAAGTAGGTTTATTAATCTAAATAATAAAAATAAAGAAAAAACAAAAGAATTTGTTATTTCTGGCACAATTGAAAACAATGTTGGCACAAGAAGAAGCAAATATCTTAAAACTAACTATGATGTTTGTATAGATAGGAAAGACGAAAATGGATTTTGTCAAGAATATCAAAAATATTACAACTATTGTACTTCTTATGATTATTCATCTTCTGTTATACTTGGAATAAAAAATGAGAAAGAGGAGTTGTTGGACACTCAGGAGTATACTTCAATTATTTATAAAAAAACTTGTTCGGATCAAGAAAGATATATAGAAACATCTAAAGAAATTTTTAGTAAAATTATGAGCAATTTATCCGATAAGATTTATACTCATAATATGCCACATAGGATTTGGGAAAAAGGAAGACGATGATATTACTTCTAATTTAGTATGCTAATTTTTTAGATATTTCTATATCTTGTTTTATCAATGAATTTATAATATTATTTAAAGAAAAATCACTTGCTTTATCTTTTATATTTTTCATAAAGAAGTTTTTAACTTCTTTATCTAAATAAATTGGTATATCTAATTCTTCAATTGGTCTGTAAAACTTACCTTGTTCTGCATTTGTAAAATCATATTCTTTTTTCATTTTGGACACCTTTTTTGATATGCTTGTTTCTCTTTTTTGGTTGCTTTTCTTGCACTAATTATTCTTACAAACTCTGTTCCATCATTATTCCTAAATGTATGAATAACTAATAGTAAAGTTTCATTTAATGATTTACCTAACAAAACCCATCTATCTTCATCTTCTGAGTGTTCATCATCAAATCTATTTAAAGCAAAATGGTCTGCAAATACATATGAAGCTTGTTCAAATGTTACACTATGCTTTTGTATATTGAGTTTTTCTTTATTTTTATCCCATTCAAATTTCATAATATTATTATATCTAAAGTATTTAAATTTTAAATAATTGCTCAATTTTTAGTGAAACACAACGCCTAAAGTTGAGCTACAAGTTCGATATGTGTTTCATCATCATAAACTAAAAGATATATTTCATACAGCTGTTCCTTGTTTTGCCGTAAAGCCCGCACATTTTATTGGTAAATTTTTTATGATTATCACTAGATTATAAGTTGTTGTTTGTATTTTGGGAAATATTCTAAAAAGAAAATAATCTTTGTTAGAAATAATGTGCCTGATAATGAAAAAACATTTCAAAATCTCGTCCACAAGAAAAATCTTGATAATGCAATCGTAACTAACAAAGAAGAAAATATTGTATCAAAAAATAAAAAAGCTGTCAAGACAAAAAATAAATTTTTTTACTTAAAGAAATTTCTGATAATTACTAATCTTGCAAGAATGGCTATTTTTATTTAGAATAAACAAACAAGAGATTAGTAGTTTCATCTTTTTTTAGGAAAATTATGAGCAATTTATCCGATAAGATTTACGCTCATAATATGCCGCATAAGATTTGGAAAAAAAGAAAATAATATTTAAACTGCCAAATTATGTGTTATATATGAAAGTTTATATTCTCCAAAATTCTCTTGCAAAAAATATAAAAGTTTGATATAATATATTGTATAAGGATAAAAAATGATACTAGCTGAAAATCTTAGTAAAATAAAAAGAGAACTACCAATAGAAGATAAAGAAATATTTTGTTTAGATACAAAAAATGAAATTATGGGTAAGCTTAAAAATAGAGAATTAAAGTGCTCTGATTTTAGAGAAAATAATTCATTTGAGTCTATTGTTAATGATGACGAAAAAGAATTTACTAGGCTTGTTAATGTATATATAAAAAACAGATGGATATCAGATAAAGAAATTTATCAAGATTCTTATAAAACAAGCATACATGATTTACATAGGTTTGATATTGATTTTGATGAAGAGTGGAAAAAGCATATTCTTCTAGAATCAAAAAAAATGGATCATTATCGTGATTTTGACCTAGGCTCCATCATATATAGAGTTAGATATTACAATAAAAATGAAAACCCTCAAGGCAAAAAAAACAATTTTACTTACAAGGATATAAGAGAAAAATGGGATTCTAAAGACAAAATAAAAAAAGACACTTTTTATTATCCAGCTCATCTGTTTGAGGGGGGAGATACAGGTGTTAATGTTTACAATTATTTATGCATTTACAAACTAAATGGATGGATAAGTGAGGAAGACTTTGTTGTTGATGAAACTGATATTCATAGCGATGATTTATGGCTAACCGATATTGTATTTAAGAAAGCAGTTAAGTCACAACTTACTGAAATGGCATGTTATTTTAATCTTGATGCAGGACCAGATTCTAGCAGAAAGATTGGAAAGATAGAAGGCATTAATAATTATGGTTTGGCTTTATTAAGAATTTATAGCAAAAAAAAATGGATCGAAGATTCTGATATTAAATATTTTAGAGAAAATGGGGAAATAAAAGAAATTCATTTGGGCGGAGAGGACAATAGAATACTTAAAGCAAACCTTGCTAATATAAAAATGGAATCCATACCACAGGAAGGAGCGCGTTTTTCTTTAGGGTATAGAGAATGGATAATGAATAAAGTTCTTGATACTCCTCGCTCTTATTCTTTCTCTAAAATTGAAGAGGCAAAATTAGAGGACTTGGCTTCATATTTTATTAATGAAGACTGGCTTGAATACGAAAACGATGACTATGAAAGTACCTATTTTAGCGAAGAAGAATCTATAAAAACTGCAAAAAAAATAAAGATTTGGATAAAAAACAATTGGCTGTTTTCTAATAGAGAGGATATGATAAAATTTTACGATAGTGTTAAGCATCATGCTCGTTTTGATAGACGTTGGGAAAAAGTAGAATCAGTAAAATGGATATTCACTTTGGATTTTAATGAGGAATTTAGAAGATATCTTATTGAAGAAGCAATAAACTGTAATATACATTTTTCTTGCTCGCCTAAATACTCAAATAGATTTTTCCAAAAACTAAAAAGTAATTGGCTTAATAATTATTTGAAGCTTTACTTTTTGTCTGGATGGATAAGAGAAGACGATTTTAATTATTATAGAGAAACGGAAGGTAAATTCTTAGAAGGAGAAAGATGCTTGACAAGGGAGGCTTACAATAAAGGAACAAAAGCATATATTATAGAAGAAGCTGTTAAACATAACCTTGATATAGATTATAGCGATGATAATAAACCTGAAAATACAGAAAATATAGCATTAGATGTTTTGGCTACACTGAGAATCTATTGTGCAAAAAGATGGATTACTGACGGTGATTTAAAATATTTTAGAGAAAATAAGAGTTTTAGGAAAGAAGAGATTCGTCGTTTTGTTCCTGGTACAGTTCTTCCAAATTGCGATATTTATTAAAGGTTGTAAAAAATGAAAATAAGAAGAATAATATATGTTGATGCTTCAACCACAGATGGTGAGTCAAAAATTAGTTTATATGACACTAAAAATAATCTAACTCATATTTTAGATTTGGTTGATGTGTCCAACAATAATGTAGCAGAAATGTATGCTGTTTTATATGCTGTATTGTATATAATAAAAAATAATCATAAAGATTGCCATATATTGTCTGATAATTTTGGATGTGCTAATAATAAAATAGTATGTGAATTTATACGGGAAAACAATATGTCTATTAGTTGGATTCCAAGAGAGATTAATGCTATAGCAGACAAGATAACCAAACTTGAAGCAACACAAAAAGAGAAAGAATGGAATATTTTAAATTTATTCTATAAACTTTTATTTAAAAAATAAATTTTTTGTTGCTTTGGAGATAAAATGATAATTTTATTTTTCAATGAACCTTCGATAATAGTACAAATAATTTTAAGTTCTCTTTAATATAAAAAACCAAATAAATATAAAGGTATCTTATTACCAAAACCTACTTCAATGTTATCTGCTACTATAAAACTATTTTTCATATCTTTAATTTGACTATATCCTTTATCTTTACCACCAACTTCTATATAGTATTTATCATCTATTAAAAAGTCCCCTATTTTAGAGTGTTGGACTAAATTATTTTGACCAACTTGATTAGCAAAAAAAGTTTCTCTTATGGTACCTATATTGTCACTATTACAATATGCATTGTTCAGGTTTGTGTTGCTAAGATATAGCTTTTGTGGTTTTGAAAAAATATTATCGCCTTTTGATTTTGAATGAATAATATTAAAAATATTACCACGACCTAGATAATATATATATTGATATAAAGTATTTCTATTGATACCTATTTTTTGCGCAAGTTTTGATAAATTTAAATCATATGGTTTGCTTTGGCATATCAAGCTTACAAGTTGTTTTAATTTTATTGTAAATTTTGGTTCTATATTAAATATATGATTTAAATCAAATTCTATTGTTGCATTTATAGTTTCATTTAATTTAAGTTCAAAATTATCTTTTTGTGTATCAAAATAAAATGGATAATACCCATACTGCAAATACTCTTTAAAATATTCAAACGGTCTAAAATTTGAAGTTAAATCATAGGCTATATCGATATGATTTTCAAGTATATCATCAAACGAATAGCTTTTAAAAGTTTTATTTAACTTTAATTCTAGAAATTCTCTAAAGCTCAATCCTTTAAATCTATACAAAATTGCTCTTCGACTTAAATCTGCTTTTGAATGTTCTAATTTTATAGCACTACTACCACTAAATATCACTTTTAAATCAAGCATATCATAGATTAATTTTAAATGTTGTTCAAAATCATTATATTTGTGTATCTCATCTATAACCAATGCTTTTCCACCACTGGCATAAAATTCTTGTGCTAATTCAAATAGATTAATATTACTTATAATAATATATTCAGCATTTATATAAAGCTTTTGCTGTAAGTTCAAATCCAATTCTTTAAGATATTGCAATAAAAATGTAGTCTTACCTATTCCCCTATCACCTATGATTCCTATTAATTTTTCACTAAAATCTACCTTTTGGAAGAAATATCTTTTGTATTGAATATCAAAATTTTGCAATAGATTAAAAAAAAGCTTTTGTATATTTTCCATATTTTACCTTGCGTGCTACAATAAGCATATTATAACACAATTTGCTTATTTACACAAGCAATTCAAAACAATTTACTTGTAGTTGTAAATCCTACTACACTTAATACATAGCTTATAACAGCTATGCTAAAAAATAATTGTAGTTTTATGAAACTTACGATTTTTTCAAAAAGCAAGTTTTTAAATGAATCTTAACACCATTTACACGACCTTCAATATGTGTTTCGTCATCATGAACTAAAGATATATTTCGCACAGCAGTTCCTTGCTTTGCTGTGAAGCCTGCACCTTTTACTGGTAAATCTTTTATGATTACTACTGTATCACCAGCATTTAAAATAACACCATTTGAATCTCTATGTACAAGCGCATTTTCATCAGACTCTTCTGGTAAACCAGCATCTGCCCATTCTTTAACATCATCTTCAAGATAAAGCATATCTAGCAAATCTTGATTTTTCATAATACTTAGCATTCTGTATGCTACAACTTTAACAGCATCAATTTCACTCCACATACTGTCATTTAGACAATGCCAATGATTTTCATCTATTTTATCATTATCTTCTAATTGTTCTTTACATGTCCCACATACCAAAATTTCTTCATCTTTTGGGGCAACAGTATATGCACTTAAATCTTCACTTGAACCGCATAGTTCACATTTATTTGTACTTCTATCCAATAATTTTTGATTAATATCCATAATTTTCCTTTTTGTCATTTGTATCTAGTTCTTGACCGATAGCTTTATATTGAGCGAAATAATACTCTACAAAAGCTTTAATTTTGTCATTCTTTGGCATAAAATATTTATTTTCTTTGATAGCATAATTGTTTAACCAAATTGTTGCATCTTCTTTTTTTAGGTAATGAGTTGCTAAAGAACTGTAAATATCTACATACCATTGTTTTAATTTTTCTATAGAATTATTGTTTATATCGATTTGTAGTGATTTTTTTTCATTATCCCAAGATAAAACACAACTATCAAATAATCCACTTAAGTGAATAAGTCCTTCACAATAATAAGGTTGAACTTCATCAACTTCCATCCAGCCAATCAAGCCAATGGCTCTTTTTATAGTATCTGTTAAAATCTGTTGTTGCAAATCTTTTTCTTCATTGCTTTTATCTGTAAAAAATGATACAAGTCCTCCAGTTGTGGCTTTAAACTCTTCTATATTTTTAAAATTTCCGCTTTTATTCATAACTGTTTCCGTTTGTTCATCACACCACAAAATATGTCCATATTCGTGTCCTATGGTAGTAATATCATAAACCTGATGCCATTTTGAAGACTCATTAAATAAAAATTGTCTATCTTTTGTTAAAAAATCCTGACCTAAAATTTCGCGATTAAGCCTTAAAAACGGTTTTGCTCTTTGTCCTTGTAATATTTCATCGCTAAAGGCAAATATCTTCTTTCCTTCTTCTTGACTAACTATTTCATCATTTGGAACAACTTGAGCAGAAAATAGCCCGTTAAACTCTGCACCAAAAAATAGAGCAGGGCGACCAAGATATAATTGAACTTTATCTAAGGATTTCAAAGAGAACTCATAAATATTTTTATATTTTTCGTTAGTATCTATTTTTGAATATATCTCACTAAACATTATTTTTAATTTTTTTGCTCTATTGTTATTGCTAAGTAGGGCAGGGTTTGTTAATCTTATATCCCACTCAAGTGCAACTGCTTTTCTGAAATGATCTTCATAATACTCCAATGGATGACCAATTTGAATTGGTGTTTTTATCTTCATCCAAGCTCTATCAACATCAGCCCATCTTGAAATAAGTGTATTACAATTATCCTCCCCTAAAGCTTTAATAATTGCCTGTATGTATAATACATAATCCCATTTTTGACCAAACACATCATCTTCTAATTCTATTAAAGAATCAGCAAACTCTTCAAGAGAATCTATAGTTTTTGTTACATCATTTTTAAATGCTTTTACATATGAAACACTTTCATAATTATCATCTTTTTTGACAAGCATTGAATAGCTTCTATCCGCAATTTCTCCATCATGTCCTAAATCAAATAAATTATTTTTTTTCAAATAGTCCATTACTTTTGTATCATCGCCATTAAATTTAGCTGACAATTCTTTATTTACTCCATTTATGATTAGTTTTGTCCAAGAAGTTTGCCATTTTGTGAAATTTAACCCAACTTTATAAACTCCTTCAAAAATAGCTCTATAAAAAGGTGTAAGAAGTTCATTTTTGTTTATAAAATCCAATGTCTTACTATGAATACCTAACCAATAGTTTTTTATAAAAATATATGATTTTTCTTGAAGTTCTATAATTTGTTTTTCATTAAGGTCAAGTTTTTTTAGTACTTGCACCAAGCTATCGTCTCTTAAACTTACTAATCTAGTGACAAGCGCGACTCTTAAATCTTTTGTCATTTTTAAATTTAATTCTTCTGCAAAATCATCTATAATTGTAAGTTTTTCAAATTTATGTTGTTCTAGATATTTATAAAGCTTATTTGTTTCGGATTTTTGATTTGAAATAAAATCATATGTTTTTTGTATATCGCATAAAAATTCTTTTTTTGTCATTTTTTTATTCTTCCCTTGCTATTTTATTAAATACGAATTGTATCATAAAATTAACCATAAAAGTCTCTTTTTACTTATAATTGGATACAATTAACGAGGTTATTGTATTAAACAATATATGATAAAAATTTAATATTTATTATCGCTTCATAGCTTTTAAAATAAAAAGGATGAAAATGGGTTGTAATCTTGATAAACTAACTTCTTTTAAAGACAACTGTGGCTTTGGTCTTTTGGCACATTTGAAAAATAAGCGTTCGCATCAGAATCTTGAAGATGCTATTACTTCACTATCAAGAATGATGCACAGAGGTGCAGTAGCAGCGGACGGTAAAAGTGGTGATGGTAGTGGACTTCTTCTTTCGATGCCTGATGAATTTATGAGAAAAACAGCAAAACAGCTTAATGTTGATTTGCCACAAAAATATGCAGTTGCTATGATTTTTTCAACAAAAGATTGTGAAATTGATGTATTTAAAAAATATTGCAAAATAAATGATTTGAAGATTGTTTTAGAAAGAATCGTTCCTGTAGATACCGATGTTTTAGGTGAACAGGCTTTGGAAATTTTACCTAATATTATACAGATTTTTGTAGTTCCAAATTCTTTGGTTTCAAATCAAAGATTTGAAGCAATGCTTTATTTGACAAGAAAAGAGTGTGAGCATGAACTAATAGAAAGTGAAGACTTTTATATACCAACTTTTTCATCGCAAGTTATTGCATATAAAGGCTTGGTAATGCCGACAACAATAAAGCAATTTTATAAAGATTTGCAAGATGAAGATTTTAAGATTTCTTTTGCACTTTTTCATCAAAGATTTTCTACAAATACACTTCCTAAATGGAAATTGGCACAGCCTTTTAGGGCGATTGCACATAATGGCGAAATAAATTCAATCGAAGCAAATAGATTTGGTGTAAAAGCAAAAAGAGAAAAACTAGAATCTGATGTTTTTACAGATGATGAATTAAAAAGAATATTTCCTATTTTGCAAGAGGGAGCAAGCGATAGTGCTTCTTTGGATAATATGTTTGAATTTTTAATTGCAAACGATATGGACTTTTTTAAGGTCGCAAGAAGTTTGATACCTACACCTTGGCAAAATGCTCCACATATGGATCCTGATTTAAGAGCATTTTATGAGTATAGTTCTAGTTGTTTTAAACCTTGGGATGGACCTGCGGCAGTTAGTTTGACAGATGGAAGATACATAGGATGTTTGATTGATAGAAATGGATTGAGACCTTCAAAATATGTGATAACAAAAGATGATAGGCTATTTATTACAAGCGAATATGGAACCATAGATATTGATGATGAAAATATTTTAGAAATGAGCAAACTCCAATCTGGACAAATGATTGCACTTGATTTAAAATACGGAAAAATACTGAAAGAAAAAGATATCAATGACTATTTAAAATCATCTCAAAATTATGCAAAATGGCTAACAAAGCATATGGATTATTTGCAAGAGTATGTTGAAGAAACTTTTTTAAATACTGATGATTATATTTTTGAAGACTTGGTAAAAAAACAAAGATATTTTAATATAACCTATGAAGTTTTGGATCAAATGATTGAGCCTATGGCAAACATAGGAAAAGAGCCTACAGCATCTATGGGTGATGATACTCCATTGGCGTGTTTTTCAAATAAACAAAGAAATTTTACTGATTTTTTTAAACAAAAATTTGCACAAGTTACAAATCCTCCTATTGATCCGTATAGAGAAAAAATAGTAATGAGTCTAAACACAGGCTTTGGGCATATTCAAAATGTTTTAAAAGAGGACGAAGCATTTGCAAAAAGACTGAAATCAACAAGTCCAATTTTGATGAAAGAAAAAATGGATGTATTAATATCCTTTGGTAATGAAAAAAGTCCTAGATTTGATGAGTATTATAAAAATAAAACTTTTAGTACTGTTTTTACAAAAGATTTAAAATCATCTTTAAATAGGCTGTACGAAGAAATAAAAGATGCAATAGTAAAAGAGAGCGTTAGCATATTGATTTTGGATGATAGGGGCTTAGATGAAACAAATAAGCTTATTCCTATGGCTTTGGTAGTGGGCTATATCAATCAAAATTTATTAAAAGATAATATTAGAAGTGCGATTTCTATAGTTACAGTTACTGGAGAAGTATATGATCCTCATAGTGCTGCTGTTTTAATTGCATTTGGTGCTACTGCAATTTATCCGTATATGTTATATTCCTCTGTTATGTCATACAATAAAAGAAAAGAACTTTCAAAATATGCTATTCAAACAAAATTAAAAAATACTCAAAAGGCCATAAATAGCGGCTTGATGAAGATTATGTCTAAAATGGGAATAGCTACAATTGCTTCTTATAGAAACTCGTCATTGTTTGATATTATAGGATTGAGTGATGAAGTGAAAGAGTCCTGTTTCGCTTATACATCATCTGATTTAGCTGGATTGGGATTTGATGATATTGAAGAAAAAATTGAACTATTTCATTATAATGCATTTTTTAATGACAAGACAATGTTTCCTCTTGAAATGGGTGGTCTTTATAAATACCTTGATGGTCAAGAGTATCATGATTATGGACCTGCTGTAACAAAGGCTATACACAACAAAAATGCAAATAACAAAGAGGATATAAATAACTTCAAAGAACTTAAGAATTTAATTGAAAATAGAGATAAAAAATTTATTAGAGATTTTTTTGAATTTAATAGTGATAAAAAAGAAATATCAATAAATAAAGTTGAATCAAAAGAAAAAATTTATAAAAGATTCGCAGCGGCTGCTATGAGTTGTGGCTCTATATCTATCGAGGCACACGAAGCAATAGCTGTTGCTATGAATACAATAGGAGCACAATCAAACTCAGGAGAGGGTGGAGAAGACCACGCAAGATTTAATACTTTAAAAAATTCTAAAATCAAACAAATCGCAAGTGGAAGATTTGGTGTAACTCCAGCTTATCTAAGAAGTGCAGAGGAATTGCAGATTAAGGTTGCACAAGGTGCAAAACCAGGCGAGGGTGGACAACTTCCTGGATCAAAGGTATCACATATGATAGCGACTTTAAGACACACTACTCAAGGAGTTACGCTTATTTCTCCACCGCCACACCATGATATTTATAGTATTGAG
>JAOZVJ010000132.1 GCA_029938215.1 Arcobacteraceae bacterium
TTAATTTATTTAAAAAATCTTTATTATTAGTAAGTTTATATTGCCAAAACAACACTTTATCTTTATCCTGTTGAAAATAAGCACTTTTATAAGAAGCTTCTAAAAATTCTAATGCACTTTTTTCTTTATCGTGTCTAATTGCATTAATTGCTAAAAAAAACATTGATTCATGACTTAAACCATCAATATCAATATTTAAAAATGATTTTTGAATTTTATTTAATTTTATATTAGTAACGATAAGCTTAATTGTTTGTGCAAATTTCTTTTTCTCTTTCGAAGTTTTACTGCTTTTTAATCTTTTAATAGTTGACTTTGGCAATTGATAATTAAAATTATTTATTCTAAATTTTTCTCCACATTTATTAAATGTCTCAAAAAAAACTTCTTTTGGACTACTTACTAATTTTGTAAATGGAATTGTAGCACCTAAAATTTCAAACCTTTTTGCACTACTTGGATACTTGTCTTTTACTTTTGATATAATTAAATCCAAATTATCAGATGATAATTTTACTGCCCTATAAGTACTCATCCCAATTTCTATACAATTTGCATCTTTTTTTAAAAGATTTTCAGCTTTAGATTTCATACATTGAATTACTTCAGAAGTTTCTTTATGTTTTAGTTTTTTAGCATACCTATAAAGCAATTTATTATTTACATTTTTAGCCTGACCAAAAGCTTCTATTGCTTGTTCTTTTGTAATGTCTTGATCTAAATATCGCCAAATATAAAAATCTTTAGCAATACTTCTTGGCTTTTCATTAAGCCATTTATTTGTAATTTCTTGTTGTGCATTTATATTATTATAAAAAATAAAAAATAATAATAAAAATCTCATATTTTTCACAACTATTTTGTTACTATTGAAAATGACAATTTTGTCATCTCTTTATGTTGCTTAATAAATTCATTTAAATCTATTAATTTTAATTTTTCTATTAATTTTAATTCTTTCATAGGATAATCTTGTGATAAACCCTTGTAATACAAAGAAAATGCCCTACTTTGCCTCTGACTAAAAGTTTCGGTTCTAAGAGGCTCACTTCCTAATAAGAATTTCTTTGCAGAATTTAATTCTTTTTGTGTAACTCCATTTTCTACAAATTCATTCACAAGTTTTTGCACCAAATTTTTTGCTTCTTTTTGATTCTCTAATTTAGTTTGCAAATGTCCTGTAAAAGTAGAACTAGATTTTTTATTTGAAATATGCCCATAAGCAGAATATGCCAAACCTCTTTTTACTCTTATCTCTTCCATTAGTCTACTTCCAAACCCACTACCACCTAAAATAAAAGATGCGACTTTAGCTTTATAATTGTTTTTACTTTTTGAATCAATATCAAAAGAACTTCCAAAATAAATATAAGCTTGTTTTGTATCTTTTTTTAATACTTTATTCTGAATTTTTAAATTAACTTTTATTTTTTTAAATTCTTTATTGCCTTGATTTTTGAAATTTTTCATTATTGGTTTAATATCTTTTTCAATCTCTTCAAATGTTATATCTCCTCCGGCAACAACAATAAGATTGTCAAGATTAAATAGTTTTTTAATATTTTGCTTAATATCTTCTAATTTAATATTTTTAATTGATTCAAATGTTCCTGAAGATGGATTTTGCATTGGAGTGTCTTTAAAAATCATCCTATTAAGTTGTGCTGAAGCAATATAATCAAAATCATTTTCTTTTTGTTTTAATTTACTAATTTGAAGAGTTTTTAATTTTTTAAGAGTTTTTTCTGATAAATTTGGATTCTTTAAAAGTTCTTTTAAAAGCTTTAAAGCTACCTTGTATTCACTTTTTAAACAACTAACTTCTATAACAAAAGTTTCAAATCCATTTGAAGCATGTATCGAAATGGCTCTATTCTCAAGTTTTCTAGCAAACTTAACCGCACCATCTTTTAAGGTTCCTTCATTTAAAAATTTTGCGGTTAAATTTGTTAATCCACTTTTGCCTTTATCTTGCATATATCCGCTATTTTGAAAAACTAATTGTAAATTAAAAATTGGCAAGCTATTATGTTTTTCAAAAATAGTCGGAACTTTTGTATTGTTTATTTTTATCTCTTTAATTGTTGCACCCATAATTATTCCTTGTAGTAAAATGAAAAATGAAAAATGAAAAATGAAAAATTTAGGAGTGCTACGCACAATATTGTTTATAAAATTCATAATTTGTTTTTCCTTTTTTAAGTATAAAATTTTTCTAAAATTTTATACGCTGTATTTCTTTTTGCTGGCTTTTCACCAACATCATTAATTAAATTTATCATTTGATCTTGATTCATTTGATTTTTTGCACCTGCTGCACTTACAACATTTTCTTCCATCATAGTGCTTCCCAAATCATTTGCTCCAAAAAGAAGTGCCATTTGTCCTATATAGCTTCCTTGTGTTACCCAACTGCTTTGGATATTTTTTACATTATCCAAGTACAATCTTGCAACTGCTAAAAGTCTAAGATATCTATTTGAACTTTGAGGCTCTATATTAGGAATTTCTTTTAAAAGTTGAGTATTTGATGATTGAAAACTCCACATAATAAATGCCCTGAAACCGCCAGTTTCATCTTGAAGATTTCTTATGTTTTCCCAGTGTTCTATTATCTGCTCATTGGTTTCTATTGTACCAAACATCATTGTTGCTGTTGATTTAATATCTAATTTATGAGCCTGCCTATGAACTTCTAACCAGTCTTTTGTGTCAAGTTTTTGTGGTGCTATAATATCTCTAACTTTATCACTTAAAATTTCAGCTCCAGCTCCAGGCACTGAACTAAGCCCTTTTTCTTTTAATCTTTTTAAAACTTCTTTATAGCTTATTTTTGATATTTTTGAAATATAATCAATCTCAATAGCGCTAAACCCGTGAATAGTTATGTCTGGATATTTAGTAGAAATATGCTCAATCAAATCTTCATAAAAATCAATTTTTAATTTTGGATGAACTCCTCCTTGAAAAAGTATCTGAGTACCGCCAATTTCAAGCAATTCATCTATTTTTTTATCAATTTCATCATAAGTTAAAATATAAGCATCATCATCTTTTTGATGTCTGTAAAAAGCACAAAATTTACAATTAACCCAACAAATATTTGTATAATTTATATTTCTATCCACAACAAAAGTAGTAATTTTCTTA
>JAOZVJ010000058.1 GCA_029938215.1 Arcobacteraceae bacterium
GAGTGTAACAATTTTAGATTTTTATCTGCCCATTTTTAGAGTTCGCTTGACAACTATGACAGAAGATGAAATAGAAATGCTTGCAAATAAAAGGAAAATTTGATGGATATAACAAAATTTATAGACAAAGTGAAAGTTTTTTTGGAGCTAGATGGTTTTGAAAAAGCTACTAAAGAAAAGTCTGTTAAAAAACTTTTAAAAAAACTAATAATAAAAGAAAAGAATATTTTAGAATCATTAAAAAATAGTCAAGATAAAAAACAAAAAGAAGCCATGCAAGAAGATTTAGATATTATTGTTAAGCAGATAAAAAAAGGTAAAAAACTACTCGAAGAGAACAAAAATTGAGAAAACCTTAACTATTTTTTAGTTCATTTTATTGCGATTTCAAGTTTTTAAGATATAATCGCATTAAACTATACAAAAAATATTTTCGGAGTGATTTTAGTGATTTTAGCTAGAAATATTACATTGGCATATGATAATAAAAGAAACATTATAGAAAATGGTAATTTTCATATTAAACCAAAAGAGTTTATCTTTATTAGTGGATCTAGTGGAAGTGGAAAATCAACACTTTTAAAGTCCATTTATGGAGAATTAGCTGTAAGGGCTGGTCAGCTATTGGTAAACAAAACTGATTTATCTAAAAAAAATTACAACAATATATTAGAGCTTAGAAAAAAGTTAGGTATTATTTTTCAAGATTATAAACTTATTCAAGAATATACAATAGAAGAAAATATTATGTTACCATTAAAAATACTTAAATATGATAGTGAAACATCTCAAAATCAAGCAAAAAATTTATTAAAACATGTAAAATTAAGTCATAGAGCAGGGGCTTATCCAGCAGAACTAAGCGGTGGAGAACAACAAAGAGTTGCAGTTGCTAGAGCCTTGTCTCACAATCCAAATATAATATTAGCAGATGAACCAACTGGTAATTTGGATGATTATTCGGCAGGTATTATTTGGAAGCTTTTAAGAGATGCCAATGAGATGCTAGGCATAACTGTTGTTGTTGTAACGCATAAAATCCCTGAAAATTTTGGCATAAAATATAGAAGATTTAATATAGATGATGGAGTTATGTATGAGGCTTCTTAAGTCATTAGTATCTTTTGCTTTTCCTGTGATTATTTTATTGATAACATTTTGTGTTTATTTGTTGGTTACAAAAGTTGTAAATAATTATAAACAAAATATTGTAAATGATTATGCAATAGTGATTATCTCAAATACTCCTACAGTTTCTATTGATGAGGTAGCAGGTATAGGCGTAAAAGACATTAAAGTTATAAATAGAGATAAAATTATAAATGACATAAAAGATAATCTGTCCAAATCTTCACTTGAATTATTAAATAATAAGTTGCCATATTTTTATAAGATTTATTTACAACAATTTCCAACTACATCAAAGCTAGTTGATATTAGAAAAGAGTTATTGTCTTTATCAAATATAAAAAAAGTAGAAATATTTTCCAATGATCATAATAAAATATATTCATTATTAATTTTAATTCAAGATATTGTTTCGATACTTTTTATTGTTGTTTTGTTATCCTCTTTTTTGATTATATTAAAGCAAGTTAAAATTTGGTTTTTTGAGCATAGTCAAAGAATATCTATTATTCAGCTTCATGGCGGTTCGTTGTTTTATGGTTCAAAGCCTATTTTGAATATTATGATTATAAGTATAATTATTTCCGTTGTAGTGGTTGTTGGTTTTGTGTTTTTTATTATGAAAAATATATCTTTAATGGTTCAGCCAGAAATTTTACCCCTTATGCCTAAAACATATGATTTGTATTTTGAATTATTTCAAATAATTGTATTGGCTATTATCGTACCAGCAATAACTTTTTTTGGACTACTAATTAAGTATAAAATAAAAAATAATGTTTAAAATATTTTTTATATATATTATGATTGCAACTTTTTTGATTGCATCGGTTGGCGATATAAATAAAAAAATTAACACTAATAAAGAATTTTATGAAAATGTAATAAAAACAAAAAAAAATATTAATACTAATATTAAAAACTTGGCAGAAAAAATCATACAAGAAGAAGATTCTTATAAAAAAATAACAAAAAATATAAGACGGGCAAATAAAAAACTTATTTTAAATAAATTAAGACTTTCAAATTCTATTAAAAAAATAAAAGAATTAAAAAAACAATCAGAAATTTTAAAACAAGAAAAAGAAAAAATAGAATTAAGTGTTGTTGAGTTTGTCATAGAACGATATTCAATGAGTATGGGAATAAAGCAAGCAAATAAAGAATCGCTTAAAGATATTATAGACAAAGAAGTTTATTCACTTGTTTTTGAAAATTCAAAACAAGAAGTTTTGGATCTTAATATTGATTATTTAAAAGTAAATAGATCAATAAGAAAGAATCAAGAGACAACAACGGTATTGAATAATTTTATTAAAAAACAAAAAGAAATTAGATTGCAATATATTAAAATGAAAGATAAGCAACAAAAAGTTATTTTGTCTTTGAAGCATAAGCACAAACTTTATCAAAAAAATTTGGTAAAAGTAGTTAGCAAGCAAAATAAAATAACAGAACTTCTTGGTAGTTTAAATATTCTAAAAAAAGAAGAGATAAAAAAGAAAAAATTAAAAATTAAAAAAGCTAGAGAAGAATTGCTAAAAAAGAAGAGAGAAAAAATTAAAAAAGCCAAAAAAGAGTTATTAAAAAAGAAAAGAGAAAAAAGTAAAAAACAAAAAAAGATTAAAGTTAAGAAAGAGATAAAAAAAGATAAAAAGATAAAAATAGCAAATACAAAAGAACTTAGCATAAAAGTAAGAAATATTGGTTCTTCGGCTAAAGGAATTAAAATATCAAAATATTATGGTGCAAAAACTATTGCTCCTTTAAAATCTTATAAAATAGTAAAAAAATTTGGTAAATATTATGATAAAGTATATAAAATGGAACTTTTTAATGAATCGGTTTCTTTAAAAACTAAAAAACAAAATGCAAAAGTTTTAAGTGTGTTTGCTGGTAAGGTTGTTTATGCAAAACATAATGCAGGGATTTTAGAAAATGTTGTAATAGTGAAACATAAAGGAAGTCTGCATACAATCTATTCTCATTTGGATGAAATTTCCCCTACGCTTAAGGCTGGAAAATGGATTCCAAAAGGTTATGTAGTAGGAAGAATTAATGATACTTTATTGTTTCAAGCAACAAAAAATAATAAATATATAGACCCAGTGAAGTTATTTAAATAGTAAAAAAGTGAATTTTATATATAATGCCGTTTGTAAATAGACAATAAAAGAGATATATTGATAAAAGAAATATTAGATGTAGTAGTTTGGATTGGATTTATTTACTTGCTTTTTATTTTTATAAGAGGAATGAATGAAACTCAAGTTCAAAAACATAAAGAGATGTTAGAAAAAAATGAACAAAATAAACAAAAAAAAGAAAAATTAACAGAGGAACAAAATAAAAATGACTAAACCATTATTGATAGAAATAGCAGTAGAAGAACTTCCTGCAATACCATTTTTAAAAGAATTACCAAATATTGAAAAAAAATGGGCCAGTTTGCTTGAAGCAAATAATTTATTATGTGAGTTTAATTTTTATTATACTCCTAGACGACTTGTATTTTGGCATAGAGAATTTAAAATTGCACAAGATGATAAAGTTGTTGAACAATTAGGTGCGCCTGTAAAGATTGCATTTAAAGATGGTAAACCAACAGGGGCGGCTATTGGTTTTGCCAAAAAATGTGGTGTAGCTGTAGAAGAACTTGATAGGGTAGATAAAGGCAAGGGTGAAGTTTTATGTTTTAAACAAAAGATTTCAGGACAAGCGACAGCTGCACTTATCAATGGCATAGTTAATGAGTTTATTTCAAAATTAAACTTTGGTAAATCAATGAAATGGGGAAATAGAACAGATAGTTTTATTAGACCTATTAGAGGGCTTAGTATGGTTTTGGGAGATACATTGTGCGAAGGCGAGTTGTATGGCGTAAAATCTTCAATGACAAGTTTTGCTCATCGAATGGTTAGCTATGAACCTTTTAAATTTGAATTTGCAGGAGATTATTTTTGTAAGCTTGATAAGCATGGTGTAATTTTGTATCAAGATGAAAGAAAAAAACTTATTTTGGAACAAATGGAACAAATTCAAAAAGATAATAATATTACAATAGAAATAGATAATGAATTATTAAACGAGATAGTAGCCATTACCGAATATCCTACAGCTTTATTGGGACAATTTGATGAGGAATTTTTACAACTTCCACAAGAGGTAATCATAGGATCGATGAAAGAACATCAAAGATATTTTGCAGTGTATAAAGAGGATAAGATTACAAATAAATTTATAGTTGTGTCAAATTCTAAAACTACTGATTTTGGTGAAATTATTGCAGGGAATGAAAAGGTTTTAAGACCAAGACTTGCAGATGGAATGTTTTTTTATAAAAATGATTTAAAAAATGGTTTAAACAATGAAGGGCTTAAGAATATTACTTTTGTTGATGGACTTGGTTCTATGTATGAAAAAAGTGAAAGAGAATCAAAAATAGCTTTACAAATTGGTTCAATATTTAAAATTGATAATTTAGAATTATTAGAAAGAGCAGTAATGTTAAGTAAGGCAGATTTGCTTACTGATATGGTTTATGAATTTACTGATCTTCAGGGACTTATGGGATATTATTATGCAAAAGAAGCAAATGAAGATAAATTGCTTTATACAGCACTAAAAGAACAGTATTTGCCAGATGGAGAAGATAGCAAGTTGCCATCAAATAAATTTAGTTCTATTGTTGCAATATCTCATAAATTAGATAATCTTATGGGGCTTTTTAGCGTAGGAATGATACCAACAGGAAGTCGTGATCCTTTTGCTTTAAGAAGAGCAGCTATTGGAATAATAAAAATATGTATAAAATATAAACTAAATTTACAACTACATAGTATAATTGATAATTGCAGTCAATATTATAATAATTTAGAAACTTTTCAGCTTCTTGAGTTCTTTAATGATCGTTTATTTCAGTTATATAATGATGTAAATCCAAGTGTTATTAAAGCAGTTTTAAAAAGTGGAGAAAATGATATATTGAAAATTTGTCAAAAAATAGAAGCTCTTGATCCAATAGTAAAAAGTAGTGATTTTAAAGATCTAAGTAATACTTTTAAAAGAGTTGCGAATATTATTAAAGATATAGATACTAATAATGAACTTGAGATAAGAGAAGAGCTTTTTGAAGAGGATGCAGAAAAGGCATTGTTTATTAAATTTAAAAAAGCTATAAGTAAAAATTATGCTACTTATGATGAAAAATTAGATACATTTTTTGCGCTTAAGCCACAATTAGATAAATTTTTTGATGATGTATTTGTAAATCACGAAAATAATGCAATAAAAACAAATAGAAAAAATATTATTGGTAAAATATATCAGGCATTTAAAACTATAGCCGATATAAAAGAAATCACAATTTAATACTTTTTAAATTGTGATTTATAAAAAGTTATTTTTTTATTGTACTTAGATAATTTACGACATTTTCTATAAAAGCATCGTGTTTTCTTTCTTTTAAATATGCAATATAAAGTTTTCTTTTTATTTTTATATTTGGAAGTCTTGTTTCAAATAAAATACCTTTTTTTACTAGTCGTATAATAGCATAGCGAGATACTGTTGATGCGGTTGTTGAATTTTCATCAGAACTGTGTAAGACAGTTTGAACTATAGTAGTTGGTGATGTTGCGACACTAGAGATATTAAATGCATCACAATCTGAGAAACCAATTAAATCTAAAGATTCTTTAAATAATTTTCTTGTATGACTACCTTCATTTCTACATACCCACTTATAAGACAGCATATCTTCATTTTTAAGTTTTCTTGGTAGCTTTTTATTTGAAAATATTACAATTTCATCTTCAAGCCATTCTCTATAAATAACACCATCCTCGAATACCGGAGATTCTATCAATGCCATATCAATTTTTTTATCTTTTAATTGTTCAATTATCTCTTTTGAAACAGCAACTTTTATGCTTACATCATTATTTATTTTTTCTTTTATTTCATTTAGAAATGTTGGCAATATGTAATTACCTATTACATTAGAAGCACCTAAAATAAATGTAATATCTTTATTTATTATTTTTAATAAATCTCTTTCGGCATTATTTACAGTTTTTTCAATTTTTTGAGCAATATAAAATAACTGTTCACCTTCTTTTGTAAGTCTTATACCATTTTTTTTTCTATCAACAATCGCAGTATCTAAATAATCTTCAAGAAATTTAATTTGTTGAGTAACAGCAGGTTGAGAGATACCCAACTTTGCAGAAGCTTTTGAGAATGATTTTTCTTTGACAACAGTTAAAAAAGTATGTATTTTTGTAAAATCTGATAACATTATTTGCACCTAGTTTATTTTTTATTATGAGAATAATAACATATATTTATAAAAAAAACAATATAATTTTTGCTATTTTTATAAATTTATGTTATAATAAAACATATATAGAGAGGTAATAAAATATTATGTTATCACAATTAAATGATTCTCAAAAGGTTGCGGCACAGCATATTGATGGTCCGCTTTTGATTCTTGCAGGAGCAGGGAGTGGTAAGACCAAAACGATTACTACAAGGCTTGCTTATCTTATTTCTATTGGCATAGACCCAGCTTCTATTCTTACTCTTACCTTTACAAACAAGGCTGCATCTGAAATGAGGGAAAGAGCTTTTGCTTTGATTGCTGATATGAAATCTCCGCCTTTGTTGGCAACCTTTCATAAGTTTGGTTTGCTTTTTTTAAAATTTCATATAAGTAAATTAGGAAGAAAAAATAATTTTGTCATAATAGATAATGATGATAAAAAAAAGATATTAAGAACTATTGATAAAGTAACAACAACATCAGTTTTAGCTAATGAAATATCAAAATTAAAAAATGCTATTGTTTCTATAGATGAAGCAAAATTATCTGCTCAAGATAAATACTACTCACAAATAGCTGATGTTTATGAAAAATATGAAAAATATTTATTTGAAAACAATTTAGTTGATTTTGATGATTTGCTTTTGCTTACATACAAAATACTTAAAGAAGATGCTCAATTGGCTAACCAAACAAGTCAAAGGTATCAATATATAATGGTAGATGAGTATCAAGATACAAATGAACTTCAATATAAATTATTGCAAAAACTTTGTCATAGTCATAATAATCTTTGTGTAGTTGGTGATGATGATCAATCTATTTATGGTTGGCGAGGTGCTACCATTAAAAATATTTTAACTTTTGAAGAAAATTTTCCAAATACCGTAGTGATAAAACTTGAAGATAATTATAGATCAACTGATAAAATTTTATACCATGCAAATCAATTAATTGATCATAACAGAGATAGACTAGGAAAAAGACTTGTAGGTACTAGATGTGAGGGAAATAGTATTAGAGTTTATGAAAGTAATGATGAAAATGAAGAAACAAAAAAAATAGTAGATGATGTTAAAAATTTAATAAACAAAGGAATTAGACCACAAGAAATAGCAATTTTATTTAGAGTTAATGCACTTAGTCGTTCGCTTGAAGAAGGTTTTGCTAGGGCAAAGATAAACTATAAGCTTGTAGGTGGAATGAAGTTTTATGAAAGAGCAGAAATCAAAGATTTGATAGCTTATTTTAGAGTAATTACAAATAAAAATGATAATTTTTCTTTAAAAAGAATTGTTAATAAGCCAAAAAGAGGTATTGGAAAAACTACAATTGAAAAAATGGAACTAGAATCTATAAGAGTTAAAAAATCTATGTTTTGTTTAATAGAAGAATATAGTGCTGATAAATTATCTGAAATTGTTGGCAAAAAAAATTCACGAACATTAAAAGTATTTATGGCATCAGTTAATGATTTGCAAGATATTTTAGTTGATTCTAAAATGAGATTTATAGATTCTTTTGAAGAAGCATTTGATTTTAAAATTGCTTTTGAAAAAATGATAGATGCACGAGATAGAATAGCAAATATTGATGAATTTTATGGATATTTGCGAGATTTTTTTATGCAAAATGTAGATTTAAATTTGGAAGATTTTTTAAATGAAATTTCACTTGAAAGTGCACAGGATACAATTAGTAATGCTGCAATTTCAATGATGAGCGTTCATGCTAGTAAAGGATTGGAATATTGTCATGTATTTATAATAGGTCTTGAAGAAGGATTTTTTCCTATCATTGGAGATGGTTCAGATATTGAGGAAGAAAGACGACTTGGTTATGTCGCTTTTACTAGAGCAAAAGATGAATTGACATTAAGTTTTGTACATGGTAGATTTTACAAAGGAAGAAGAACCCAACTTGTTAAAAGTAGGTTTCTAAGTGAGTCTGGACTTATCAAAGGAAGTTTGACTATTGAAAAATATACAACCTTTAAAAAAGGCGATATGGTTAAGCATAAAATTTTTGGTACGGGAAGGGTCGTATCAACAAGCAAGGCAGGAAAAGATTTTAAATTAAAGATTAATTTCAATGGAAATAATAGAGATATATTGTCTTCTTTTGTAGAGAAAGTATAATTGAATAGACTATTTGTAGTTAAAAAACCTGTAAATATTAGTTCAAATTTTTATTTACGAAGGATTAAGAGAAAATATAAAAATAAAAAAGCTGGTTTTAGTGGCACTCTTGATCCTTTTGCTTGTGGATGCCTAATAGTTGCTTTTGGTCAATATACAAAGCTTTTTCAATTTCTTAAAAAAACTCCAAAGACTTATCGTGCTACTGTTTGGCTTGGAACTCAAAGTGAAAGTTTAGATACAGAAAATATTTATAGTATTGAAAAATCTGAAAAATTAGATATTAATGTTGTTAAACAAGAATTAGAAAAATTAAAAGGTTTTTGTGAATATTTACCACCTAAATATAGTGCTAAAAAGATTGATGGCAAAAGAGCTTATGACTTAGCAAGAAATGATATAGATTTTGAATTAAAAAAAGTTATTTCAAGTGTTTATGATGTAAAGTTTATAAACTATAACCATCCATTTATCTCTTTTGATATAAGTGTGAGCGAGGGTAGCTATATAAGAAGCATTGCTCAAATTTTACTTGATAGATTAGAAACTGTTGGAACTTTGAGCTACTTAGAGCGACTTAATGAGGGTAAATTTAGTTTTGATGGAGAAAAGGCTTTAAATCCTCTTTTGTATTTGGATTTAAAAGAAAATAAATATACAGGCTCTAAAGAGTGGTTTGATTTGGGAAAAAAATTACAAATTGAATATTTTGAAACTAAAGAAGATGGTAGCTATCTTATACCGTTTGACACATTTTTTTCAATAATAGAAATAAAAGAAAAAAAAGTTAAATATCTATTAAACAAGGTATTGTTAAATGACTAAAAAATCTTATGCAAAAGTTAATATTTTTCTAAAAATAGCAGGAAAAAGAGATGGTTATCATGAATTGGTTTCAAGGTTTGTAAGAGTAAAAAATCTTTATGATGTAATATCATTTGAAAAATATAGTTGCGATGATTTTACATTAATCGGTGATTTTGGTTGCGAAACTAAACAGAATACTATTTATAAAGCTTATGTAGAATTATACAAAATGTTTAAGAATGTTAAAGCACTATTTGAGGATTATAGAGTAATAGTAAAAAAAGATATTCCTGAATTTGCTGGACTTGGTGGAGGTAGTAGTAACTGCGCTACTTTTATGATTATGGTAAATGAGATATGCAAACTTGAATTAACAAAAGATGAATTGGCAAAAATCGGTGCTAAAATTGGAGCAGATGTGCCATTTTTTATTTATGAATATGATAGTGCAAATGTAACAGGAATCGGAGAAATTGTAAAAGAATTTAAAGAAGAGCCATTGGATATAAAGGTTTTTACTCCTGATATTCAATGTGATACTGGTGCTATATTTAAAAGTTTTAGAGATAAGTTTTATAAAGAAATAGCAGATGATGAAGCAAAGAGATTGTTAAGTATGAAAAGTATTGATATATTAGATGAATTAAGTATTGAAAATGCAAATGATTTATATTTGCCAGCGGTTGATTGTAATGCAAAAATTGGAATTCAAAATTCAAAATTTAATACTCAGCATTATTTTAGTGGTAGTGGAAGTAGTTTTTTTAGACTTAAATAGTATAAATTATTTAATAATACAATTTTAGATATAATCTTAATAATTAATCAAAAACTAGGATAGTATTTATGAATTTAGAAAGCCGCGATATAAAACAGCAAAAAATTGATGAACTAAAAAATATTTTTCCTGAAATATTTGAAGATAAAACTATAAATTATGATAAATTAAAAAGTATATTAGATGAGAATACAGAGGAATCAAAAGCTGAACATTATAGTTTTAATTGGTTTGGCAAAAAAGATTGTTATAAAACTATAAAAGCAAAAACTAATGCAACTTTAAAAGTGGATACAGATGAAAGTATTATTGATGGAAATAATGTATTTATAGAGGGTGATAATCTTGAAGTTTTAAAGCTACTTCAACACTCATATCATAAAAAAGTAAAGATGATATATATCGACCCACCGTATAATAAAGATAAAGATTTTGTATATAAAGATAGTTGGAGTGATACTATACAAAACTACAAAATCCAAACAGACCAATTAAGAGATGAGGGATATACAAGTACAAAAACTAGTAGTACTGGTAGAAGACATACAAATTGGTTAAATATGATATATCCTAGACTTTGGTTAAGTAGAAATTTACTTAAAGATGATG
>JAOZVJ010000133.1 GCA_029938215.1 Arcobacteraceae bacterium
ATATGAGTTGTTTTATTAGATTTTCTTCTAGTATTGCTTCGCTTTGTTTACTCATTATTTATTAATTTTCTCTAGTATTATTTTTAATTCTTCATCACTTAAGTTTTCTTTTTGTGTTTTTGAATAAATAGTTAATAAAGTAATATTATTATCTTCAATAATAAAAGTGATTACTCTAAAGCCTCCACTTTTGCCAGTAGGTATAGATGAATTTGCAACTCTTATTTTATATAAATTATTACCGATAGATATTCCTAAATTTGGATTTATTTCCAATTCTGTTACTAAAAATTGTATATCTTTTTTTATATTTTGATACTTTTTTGAAAGCTTTTTTATATCTTTTAAAAAGTCTTCTGAAAAATTAATCATCTAAACGATTCCACAACTCTTCTATTGGATATGTTTTAATTTTACCTGACTTAATTAGCTCGACAGATTTTAATGCTTTTTCAATATATTTTAACTCTTCGTATGTTTCTTTTTGATCTTTAGATTCTAAGTTTTTATATTCATCAATTTTATTTAATTTTGACATTAAAGTATCTTCAAGTTTAATACTATTTATCATAACATCTTTTAAATTATTTAAAATATTTATCACTTCATTTGTGTAATTATCTTTTACATCTATAACTAACTGCATTTTTATTTCCTTATTCTATATTTTACCATAATCTACACAAACATCAGTGGCAACAAACCTTTTTTAAACTCTTTAGTTTGTCCTAATTGATTTGATATTAATCTTATTTTTAAACGATAATATAAATTATGTCCTTTTAGTTTTTTAATATTTTGCAAATTATTTATGGTGTCTATAGCTTCAAATTGTTCTATGAAAGTTTTCAAATTAGAAGCTATCATCTTATCATTTAACTTTTTAATATCTTTTAAAAAACTTTTTTCAAAGTGAATTGTCACTTAAATGTGTTCCAATATATTAAAAACTTCATCTCTTGAAACAAAATCTTTCTTATTGTTTTTTTGAATAATACTTAACAATCTTTTATCTTCTAAATCTTCTACAACTAAATTATAAAGATACTTTGTAATCTCTTCTGTTGTGCTAAATTCTGATTTTAAACTTTGCTCTACGACAGGATTATCTATTTGTAATGCTAACATTTTATTTCCTTATTATATATTTTACCATAATCTACACAAACATCTTCTGTAACAAACCTTTTTTAAACTCTTTAGTTTGTCCTAATTGATTTGATACAAATTCTATTTTTTTGTCACAGGAAGATAAGAAATTGGCTATTTTTGTTTGTTCTTTTAGTGATGAAGGTATTGATAATTTTAAATTTAACACTTCATCTTTTCTAAGATTTGTTTGTCCTACTCCAGAGTCAAAAGAAAGATAGTATTTATTTCTATTTATAATATAAAATAAAAATTTATTAATTGATTTTTTTTGTTTTAAGGAACAAATTCTTTGATTTAATGTATATTTATTATCTTTTTCAATATAAAAACATTTTGCTAATGCTTTACCATTTGGAACATCACTCATTACCATAACAATATCATCTTTATTTAATGGAGTTATTTCTAGATTAGAATATTTTTTAACTTTTCCATTTGAAGAAACAAATTTTGAATTAACCACTATATACTTTCCATTCTTATCAATATTATTTTCATGTGCTTTCCCATTCTCAAAAATTACAAGTTCTCTCAACTTCTTAATTTCCCAATCTTTATTACATCCAAATCTAATCTCTTGACTAAATATCTTCTGCATTATTGCTTTTTTATACTCTTCTAATAACTGCTGTTTTTTATTAAGTTGTTCTATTTTAGTATCAATAGAAGTTAAAAAAGATGCGATTTTTTGTTGTTCTTGTTTTTGTGGTAAAAAGAGTTTAAATGAATTTAAACTCTTTCCTGTAATTTGATTTATTGTTGCTCCAAGATGTTGATGAACTTGCTTGTAAAATTTACTTGATTTAAAAAATTGTGAAACTAATTGATTTGATTCACTTCTATAAACAGCCATAAAAGCACCAAATGCAAATCCATCTTGTTCTTTATTTATTAATATACTTTTACCAATTAAATGTTTACTCCCATTTCTTGCACATAATAAAATATCATTTTCTCTTACAATCTCTTTTTCATTTATTTTACAATCTACATAAACATTATCAAGATATGAAATCATTCCATTTTGGATATTAGAAGACCTTAAAACTAAATGCCCATTAGAATCCATAACATTATTAGGAGAATAAGTTAATCCACTATTTGTAGAACCAATATCCCCAAGCTTACTTTCTCCCCACTCCCCACTAAACTCTTTAAATCTTAATTTGGGTATATTCATAAGTTTTTATCCATCGCTACTTTACATAGTTCAGTATCAAAATATTTAATTACTAAATATAAATCATCTTCAATATCACGGTATTCACTTTTATTGATAATCTTATCAAAATGAAATACTTTATTTCTAAAAAGCCTTATTTTATTTAATTTTGTGAAAATATAATGTCTATTTACTTTTATATTCTTTTCAGTAACAATATTAGGAAATATCTCTTTTAAATCCTTGTATCTCAAATACTCTTGAAAAGGTTTTTTTAAAAGCATTATCCAAAATCCAAAACTAAGTTCTGCAATAATATTATCTTGTATTATCTCTTTATTTTGCTGTTTAAGTATCTTAATTGATGTATCTATTTTATTTTGTAATTGTGGCTTAATAAAAGTTTTATTAAATATCCAATTCTTTTCAATTTTATCTATAAAAAAACTATTTAAAGAATTTCTTAAACTAATTTCAACAATTGACAAAGGAATATAAAATTTATTTGATAACCTTAGATTTTCTATATACTCATTAATATTATCATATTGAGCCAATCTGCTTTTAGATATAAACTTATTTTTTATATTAATACAATTTCTCATTTGACATAATTCCAAATATTAGTTATAATTACATCAGAATCCCCCAATAAGTCTTTAGCCTTTGAGTTAAAGCTTGGGGTCTTTTTATTTATAATCATATTTTTCATTAAAACGGCTTCTTTATTCCAAGTTCATCACAAAAACCACTTATAGTTTTATCTGTTTCAATCATATCAATAT
>JAOZVJ010000001.1:0-36963 GCA_029938215.1 Arcobacteraceae bacterium
CAGAGTGTAACAATTTTAGATTTTTATCTGCCCATTTTTAGAGTTCGCTTGACAAGTATCACTGGCTATATTATGGGAGAACAGATGAAATCAATAGATTATAATTCAAGAAATATAAAATTTATTGAGAAAGCAAGTCAAAAAACTATAAACCAAATATTAGGTATAATCGATAGTATCATACAATAAAATATATAGCAAAAAAATTTTATTTTTAATGTTCACTAACTCTTATTTGATAAGTAATATCTCCAGCACCAACACCCAAAACAATACCTTTGTCAATAACATTGATGATTTTATTATCTTTTATTAATAAGATTTGTCCATCATAAGCATCTACAGAGTCAGCAAAAATTACATCATAAGAAGAAAATTCTTTGGCAAAATCTATATCCAAAATAGGCTCCGTTACTGTCCAAACAGGCAAGATTATAAGTTTATCGCATCCATCAAAGCACTTCTTAAAAGCTTCAAGATTATCTCTTGTTCTGCTATATTTATGAGGTTGCCAGATTACTGCTGTTTTTGTTATATTTTGTAAACTATTATACAATTTTACAGAATCTAGCGTTGCTTTTATTTCGGTTGGATGATGAGCATAATCATCAATAACTATAAAGTTATCTTTTTTTTGCACTATGTCAAATCTCTTTTTAATACCTCTATATTTTGAAAGATTTATTTTAATAGTATCTACATCAAGTGTTTCAAGTGCAGCTAAAATAGCCATAGAAGCATCAAAAGCGATATGTTCTCCAAATCCCCAAACTTCAAAAAAACCAAAATCTTTTAGTTCAAATTTGGTATATGGTTCGCCATCTTTTAGAAAAAATTCACAATTTTTAATATCTTTTGATGGATAAAGTCGAATCGCTTCGTTTTTATAATCTTTTAAAAAATAATCCTCAGCGTTTATCACTCTTAGTGGTGCGATATCTAAGAATTTTTTATATGCATCATAAAATCTTTTTTCATCATAATTGTAGTATTCCATATGCTCTGGTTCTGTATTTAAAACAATCGCACAATAAGGATTTGACAAGATAAAACTTTCATCACTTTCATCCGCCTCAAATGCCAAAACTTTATCGATATATCTAAAGTTTGAATCAAACTCTTTACTAATAGCACCGATTAAGGCACTACTTTGAAGAATACTACTTAGCATTGCTGTTGTCGTACTTTTTCCATGAGCAGCACAAATACAATAATTTGTAGTATCTTTTAAAATAATTGGTAATGCTTCTTTTCTAGGCAATACATTTAAAAGTTTTCTATCCGCTTCTAGTCTTTCTGTATTTGTATGCGTTACAGCAGCACTATATATAACCAAGTCTTGACTATCAATAACCTCAGCACTTTGCGGTATATTGACTTTTATATCTTCTGTTTCTAATTTTTTTGTAATAGGTGTATTTTTTACATCACTTCCGCTTACTTCATGTCCGCTATGTTTTAAAAATCGTGCGAGTGCCGATAATCCAATACCACCAATTCCTATAAAATGAACTTTCATTATGCTAACAAGTGTCCAAGTTCATTAGATAATTTATTTAAAATTTCTTTATTATCATTTATATATTCTTTTGTATCAAAAGTAAAATTTACAATAAAATATCCATAAATTTCATCATTTTCCATTTGATTTTGCGATACTTGTGCTTCATAAAAAGTATCCATATCAGAAGAATTTGTACAAGCAATTAAGTGTACTTTCATAGCATTTGATAGTTTTTCATCTTCTATAATTTGTGTTAAAATAAAAAATAATTCTTTAGCGCCTTTAAAATTTGATTGACTCCATTTTTCAATTGCATGTTCATAAAATGCTCTTATAAAATGAATATCATCATTTGCTAAACTCAACTTTGCATTATCTAGAAGTCTATTTTCCATACCTTCAAATGCCGTTTTTAAAATAGTTTCATAAACTTTATTTATTCTGCTCTCATCAAGATCCAATATCAGCAAATTGTCAAGTACCTCATATAAACCAGCTAAATCCTTATTTTCAATTACTTCTTTTTCTTTGGTTTCTAAATATTTTAAAAAGTCTAAATTTGTTCTTGCTTTTTGTAGTTCGTCTTGATTCATTTATACTCTTTCATAAAATCTTTTAATCTTGTTAATACTTCTTTTGTTTTAATTTCATTTTCAACCAAGGCAATTCTTACATATCCTTTGCCCATACCATCTCTTCCTAAAAAACTACCTGGTAAAACTTTAATATTTTTTTGCCTATAAAGTTCTTTGGTAAATTCTAATTCATCTTTTACTTCAAGCCAAATATAAAAAGTAGCATCTGGAATTTTTATACCTAAAATATCTTTAGCAATATCAAAATTCTTTTTATAGATATCTCTAAAATTTTGTACAGAATTTTCATCATCCCAAGCAACAGAAGCTGTTTTTTGCAATGGCAACGACAAAGCACAACCAACATAAGTTCGATATTTTAAATATTCTTTTAAAATATTTTTATCTCCAGCTATAAAACCATTTCGTAACCCTGGTGCTGAATTTCTTTTTGAAATAGAATTTAAAATCAAACAATTTTTAAATTCATAATTTCCAACCTCTTTACAAGCTTCTAATAAACTAACTGGTTTTTTATTTTCATCAAAATATAGCTCACTGTAACATTCGTCATTGATAAGTACAAAATCAAATTCTAAAGATTTTTTGACCCATTTTTTTAATTCTTCTTTGCTAATTGTTGCTGATGTTGGGTTGTTTGGAAAATTTAAAATTACTAAGTCACATTTTTTTAATTGCTCATCATCTATAATTGGAATAAAATTATTTTCTTTTGTTAAATTCAAATGAATTATTTTTGCTCTACTAGCAATAGCAGCACCCTCATATATTTGATAAAAAGGATTTGTAAAAGCCATAATTGGATTTTGTTTATCAAAAAGATAAAATTGCGGAAAATTAAACAAAACTTCTCTTGTGCCAAAAGTTGGTATTATCTCGCTTTTTTTTAAAACAATATCAAATCTTCTTTTTACAAAATTAATCATTGACTCTTTTAAATAATCTTCCCCAGCACTTTTTGGATATTTATTTAAAAGATTTGTAGTATTTTTTAATTCGTCTTGTATAAATTGTGGTGTTTCAAATTGTGGCTCACCTATAGTCAAACTACTTGGTTTATATTTTTCATTTGGCAAAATTCCTGCCAATAATTCATTTAATTTTTCAAACGGATATGTTTCAAAGTTCATTATTTTCCTTATTCTTCAACTGTTGGGATTAATATTTGATTATATTTTGTTAAATCAAATGATAACAAATCACTATCTGTGGTGAAAAAATTGATTTTTCTTCTATTAAACATATCTTTTTTTAATGGCAATATTTGTAATATTTTTTGCTCTTTTGTTAATTCTCTAATTGGATTATTGTGATTTGAAATTGTATTTATCTCTTGATTAAAAATCTTTGCTAAATTTTCAAGATGAGATAAAAGTTCATCTTTGTTTTTATCTCCGACTGGATCTAAGTTGAAAACTTTAATTTTTAATTTTAGTTGTCCAGAGATATCAAATACTATAGGAGATAATTGTTCGTATTTAATTGTATCATTTAACACTATTACTATATTTTTTATTGAAGCAAATCTTTCATAGCCTATTTTAAGTATTGGAATTTTAAATTCTATTATATTTTTAATTGCTTCTTTATATTTTAATAAACTCTGAGTAAGAACTATCAGCCCTATATTAAATCTTTTTTTATCCTCTTTTAAAATTTTATTGATTCCTGTATTGCCATAATCAATTTCTAAAATTATATCTTTTTCATTTTCCAATAAAGCTTTTATTTTGTCCATTGTATCAACAGTTGTTGGTCTTGTTACTTTAACAATAAGCTTTTTATTTTTCATTCTTTTATGTAGCGTTTTTGTTTTTTCTATTGCATCAAGGATTTCATATTGAGGTTGAACATAAGGATCGCAATAAATATAAATATTATTACCAAAAGGCATAGGGAAATGCCCAGCTGTTCTGGACATTGCATTATATACTTGAGTTAAAACCTCTGGTTTCCCAATAATCAACAAAATATCATTTGGCTTTAAAACAAGTGATGGCTTTACATTTACAAGTATTTGTTTTCTATATAAAGCAAATATTTTCCAATCTTTTTGTGCAATACTTCCAATATATCTATAAGCATAAGAACTTCCAAATGGAATTTTTATTTCCATTATTTCGCCCTGCTTTAACCCAATATTTTGTGCTAAAATCGGTATATTTGGAAGTTGTTCCAGCAAGCCATTTGCTAAAATTTCATTACCTTTATAATGGTGTATTTTATCATCTTGAATATCCAAGTCCCAACTATCAAAAATTGTAAAATAAAAATTTTTTTTATATTTTCTAATATTTTCTGCGACACTCAAAGTATCATTTTTACTATTTAATACAACTAATGCTTCGTTATGCATAACTTTGTCTAAAACAAATTTTAATTTTGATTGGCTTGTTGGATCAAATTTATAAAAAATAAAATTTGATGGTTTTTTTTCTGGCAATATATAGTCGTTTGTATAAATTATATCGTAAAGATTATTGCCTGTATTTGTTTCCACTATTCTTTCTAAAAGTTTTTTTGCAATAATTCCATCAAGGATAACGAGTACATTTTTCATTTGGACATTATAGCTAATTTATGTTAAAATGAGTCCTTTTTGATAAAAATGTAATAATAGTAATAGATGATGGAGCAATATATGGACTTAAAAAAAGAGATAAATTTTTCACTTTGGTGTGATTTTATTGAGAGAGATTTTTTAGAAGATGGTTTTTTAAAATTATTAGATAAAAAATTAATATTTGGAGCTACAAGTAATCCTGCAATTTTTAAAGATGCTATAGTTAATTCTAGTGCTTATGAACAACAAATAAATATGCTACAAGTCAATGATTCAAAAAAAATATATGAAGAACTTTCAACTACAGATATAAAAAAAGCAGCTCAAATTTTAAAACCTTTACACGATAAAAATGATGAAGATGGCTTCATATCTTTAGAAGTTGATCCTAGATTATGTGACAATACCTCAGACACAATTGAAGAGGGGGCTAGACTTCACAATCAAATAAAACATGATAATTTAATGATAAAAATTCCAGCAACAAAAGCTGGTTATCCTGCAATGGAACATCTTACATCTCTTGGAATAGCGGTTAATGCAACATTGGTTTTTTCTCCCGAACAAGCAATCAAAAGTGCAGAAGCACTTGATAAAGGCATTAAAAAAAGCGGAAAAGATACAAAAGCAGTAATTTCTATATTTGTAAGCAGATTTGATAGATTGCTTGATGCAGAACTTACAGAATTTAATATTGAAACATCTAAAACAGGAATCATAAACGCTACAAAATGTTATCATGAAATTCAAAAATTTGAAAATAAAAATATAAGAACATTGTTCGCAAGTACTGGTGTAAAAGGTGATGAATTATCTCAAAGTTATTATATAGATAATTTGATATTTCCAGACACCATTAATACAGCGCCTTTAAATGCAATACAAGCATGGGCAGAAAACGGAATGCAAGAACAATCTAAAATTTTAACACAAACACAATGTGATGATTATTTCGGATTACTAGAAGCAAAAAATATTGATATTGATTTTGTCTATAAAAAACTGCTTAAAGATGGGCTAGATGCTTTTAAAGTTTCTTTTGATGAATTGTTAGAAAAAGTTAAATTATAAAAAATAAGGTTAAATAAATGAGTACAATTTGGACACCAAATAGTTGGAGGGATTTTCCAATTAAACAGCAACCTCTTTACGCAAATAAAAAAGCATTAAAAAAAGTTGAAGCAGAGTTAGCTTCGTATCCTCCTTTAATTTTTGCTCAAGAAGCTAGAGATTTAAAAGAAAAACTTTGTGATGTAGTTAATGGGAAAGCTTTTTTGCTTCAAGGTGGAGATTGTGCTGAAAGTTTTGCAAATTTTAATGCTAACAATATAAAATCTTTATTTCAAGTGATGATGCAAATGGCAGTTGTTATGACATTTAGTGGAGAAAAACCTGTAGTAAAAGTTGGTAGAATTGCTGGACAATTTGCAAAGCCAAGAAGTAGTGATTTTGAAACTATAGATAATATTGAATATCCAAGCTATAGAGGAGATGTCGTAAATGATATTAAGGCTGATTTGGATTTGCGAATTCCAAATCCAAAAAAACTTTTAAAAGCTTACAATCAAAGTGCAGCTACTTTAAATCTTTTAAGAGCGTTTGCTAGAGGTGGTATGGCTGACTTAAATAAAGTGCATAATTGGAATTTAGATTATATGAAAAATCATCCTTTGGGTGCAAAATATGAAGAAATGGCTACTAAAATTAGTGATTCTTTAAAATTTATGCAATCTTGTGGAATTACTGCAAAAAATACTTCACAGCTTAATCACACTGTACTTTATACTTCACATGAAGCTTTACTGCTTAATTATGAAGAAGCACTTACAAGAAAAGATAGCTTAACTAATGATTGGTATGATTGTAGCGCTCATATGCTTTGGATAGGAGATAGGACAAGAGATTTAAATGAAGCTCATATTGAATATTTTAGAGGTATTAAAAACCCAATTGGATGTAAAGTTGGTCCCTCTATGAAAGAAGATGAATTAATTCAGCTAATTGATACTTTAAATCCAGACAATGAAGCTGGAAGATTAACTTTGATAGTTAGAATGGGTGCACAAAAGATTGCAGATCATTTTCCAAATTTATTAAAAAAAGTTGAAAAAGAAGGTAAAAAAGTTGTTTGGAGTTGTGACCCAATGCATGGAAATGTTGAAAAAGCACCAAATGGATATAAAACAAGAGATTTTTCTAATATTTTAAGTGAAGTAAAACAATTTTTTCAAATTCATAAAGCACAAGGAAGTGTTGCAGGTGGTATTCATTTAGAAATGACAGGTCAAGATGTTACAGAATGCACTGGAAGTAAATCTTGTGGTATTACTGCGGATGATTTAACATCAAGATATCACACTCAATGTGATCCAAGATTAAATGCCGATCAGTCTTTAGAATTAGCATTTATGATTGCTGATACTTTAAAAAATGCTAAATAAAAATAAGAAAGAGGATTAATTTATGATAGAAAAAGAAGGCTCAATGCTAACAGTAAGAGAAGATATAAAAGTTTTTGATTGTACCATTAGAGATGGTGGTTTAGTTAATAATTTTCACTTTACAGATGAATTTGTAAAAGGGGTGTATGATACTTGCGTATCTGCTGGTGTTGATTATATGGAAATAGGAAAAAATAACTCTCCAACAATTATGAGTGAAGAAGAATTTGGAGCTTGGAATTTTTGTAAAGAGGAAGATATAAGAAGAATTGTTGGTGACAATGATACTAATATGAAAATAGCTGTTATGTCCGATATTGGAAGAACAGTAAATGATGAATTGCTACCAAAGAGTGAGAGTGTTGTTGATATGATAAGAATTGCAACTTACATTCATCAAATCCCAGCTGCTATTGAATTAATTGAAGATGCTCATGCAAAAGGTTATGAAACAACTGTAAATATTATGGCTGTTGCTAAAGCTTTTGATGATGAACTTGATGAGGTTTTGGAAATGGTTAGCAAAACAAATGTTGATGTTATATATATAGCAGATACTTTTGGCTCATTTTATCCAGAACAAATCAATAAACTTGCACAAAAGTATGTAAAAATAGCAAGAGATACTGGCAAACAAGTAGGTATTCATGCTCATAATAATATTCAATTAGCTTTTGCAAATACAATTGAAGCTATGATGTATGGCACAAGTTTTCTTGATGTGACAGTTTCTGGATTAGGCAGAGGAGCAGGAAACTGTCCTATGGAATTATTAATCGGATTTCTTAAAAATCCAAAATATAAACTTATGCCTGTGTTAGAGTTTATTGAAAAATTTATTGTACCACTTGAAAAAGAATTAGATTGGGGCTACAGCATACCATATATGCTAACTGGTCAACTAATCGAACATCCAAGATCAGCTATGAAAGCTAGAGATGAAGGTAACACAAACTATACACAATTTTATAAAGATTTGCTAGATACTCAATAATAAAAATAGGAGATAAACTATATTTATCTCCTATTTACAAATTTTCATAAATTTATTCTATAATTTTAGGAACAACAAAGCAGCCATCTTCACTTTTTGGTGAATGTTTTAAAATATGATTTGATATCTTTTCATCTTTTACTACAATATCTTCTCTTAGTGTTGCGCCACCTTCTATGGTTGTGAAAGTTGCATCAACATGACTTACATCTATTTCATTTAAATTTTCTACAAAATTCACTATATCTGCTAATTCAGATTTTAAATTTTCTTTTTTATTTTCTTCTATTTCCAATGAAGACAATTTCGCCAATCTATTTATAAGTGTATCATCTATTGTCATCTTTACCTCGTTTGCTATAAAAATCTTTTTTGAATTGTACCCAATTATCATTTAATATTGCCTCTCTTGATTCTCTCATCAGAGTTAAATAATAATGCAGATTATGAATTGAAGCAAATCTAAAATATGACATTTCGCCACTTCTATAAAGATGGTTTAGATAAGCTCTACTATAGTTTTTGCAAGTATAACAATCACAATCTTCATCTATAGGCTTTTCATCTTCTTTGAATTTTGCACCTCTTATATTTATACGACCAAAAGTTGTAAATAAAGTTCCGTTTCTTGCGTTTCTTGTAGGCATAACACAATCAAACATATCAACACCTCTGTCAATATTTTCAATCAAATCTTCAGGAGTACCAACTCCCATTAGATATCTTGGCTTATCTTTTGGCATAAATTGCACAGTATATTCTACAGTATCGTACATCTCATTATTTAGTTCGCCAACACTTAATCCGCCTATTGCAAAGCCATCATAATCTTCTAATGCACAAAGTTCGGTTGCTGATTTTTTTCTAAATTTTTTATTGGTTCCGCCTTGAATAATTGCAAAAATATTTTGATTTGTTCCGATACCTTTTTGTTTTTGCGATACATGATATTCTATAGCTTCTTTTGCCCATTTTGTAGTTCTTTCAATTGATAGATTGATTCTTTCTTCTGTGTTTGGCAAAGCAACTAAATCATCCAAAATCATCATAATATCACTGCCTAAATCATATTGTGTATCAAGTACACTTTTAGGAGTAAAATAATGCTTGCTTCCATCAATATGAGATTTAAACATTATCCCATTTTCATCTTGCTTTGTATTTTTACTTAAACTAAATGCTTGAAATCCGCCACTATCTGTTAAAAAGTTATTAGGAAATTGGCTAAAACCATGAAGTCCACCAAGTTTTTTAACAACCGTGCCTGTTGGTCTTAAAAAAAGATGATATGTATTTCCTAAAATTATTTGTGCGCCCAAATTTAACATATCATTATGATCAAGTGCTTTTACAACACCTTGAGTTCCAACTGGCATAAATACGGGAGTTTGGACTTCTCCATGTTCTAAAGTTAATGTGGTAGCTCTTGCATTGCCACTTGTACCATCTACGCAAAACTTCATCTGTTATTTTTCTTCTTTTTTAAACTCAAGACCTGGCTTCCAATCAATATAAACAGAATCTTTTTCTTCAAAATATGGTGATTTTATAAAGACCGATTTAAAACTTGCCTCACTTTCATTTATAAACATATGAGCCTCTCCTGGCTCACATTGCAAATAATCACCTTTTTTAATAACTACTCTTTCTCCATCAATATAAACTGCACATTCGCCTTCTAAAACATAAAATGATTCTTCTTGTTTTATGTGTTTATGACAAGGATGTTCTTCTCCTGCTGTTATCACAACTACACCCATATCTATTGCTGGACCATCTTGCGTAAGATATTTTGGGCCGTGTGTTCCAAATCTATATTCGTGATTTTTTTCATTTGTTAATTTCATTTTTATGACCTTGTGTTTGTAATAATTTTTGTATTTTAACATATTTTTTACAATTTAATTTCATATAACACAAAATTGCCACTTTTTTTTACTATAGTTTTGATAAAGTCAATTTAAAAAGGACATTAGTATGTCAGCGAAATTAAAACTATTAAAAAAGGCAACAATCTTATATGTGGAAGATGATATTCTGATTTCTTCAAATTTTATTGAAAACAATGAAGTTTTTTATAAAAAAATTTATGTTGCTCACAATGGAGAAGAAGGATTAAATCTTTACAAAAAATATAAAAAGAAAATAAATATTATAATCACTGATTTAAATATGCCAAAATTAAATGGAATAGATATGATATCAAAAATTCGTGATATTAGCCATAATATTCCTATTTTTATAATAAGTGCTTTTGGTGATAAAGAAACATTAAAAAAAGCTATAAATCTAGGCATTAATGGCTTTATAGGTAAACCAGTAGATATGGATACTTTACTCAAAAATATGGAACGAGCACTTGTTCCTATATTTTACAAAAAGGAACTTAAGAAAAAAGATATTTTAATTTCTCAACAATCAAAATTTGCCATAATCGGAGAAATGACAGCAAATATTGCTCACCAATGGAGGCAACCTTTAAATTCAATTGGTGTTATTATGATGAAATTAGAGTTTGACTGCGAAAACGATTCATTAACAAAAGAGAGTGCATTGGATGTTGCAAATAAAACAACTTCAGTTATACAGCATATGTCAAAAACGATAGATGATTTTAGAAATTTTTTCCTACCAAATAAAGAAAAAAAAGAATTTAAAATCAAAACAAACATACAAAGTGTTTTGGCTTTGATGATACCACTATTATATAAAAATAACATAGAAATTAAAATTTATGGAGAACAAAATATTTCAGTTTTTGGCTATGAAAATGAATTAAAACAGGTCTTAATCAATATTGTTAATAATGCAAAAGATGCCATTATAAATAATAAAAAGATTAATAAAGGTCTAATAAAAATAAAAATAAAAACAAACGATAAAAACTTATATTTATTTATTAGTGACAATGCCGGAGGTGTTCCAGAAGAAATTATGCATAAAATCTTTGAACCATATTATACAACAAAGTTTAAATCACAAGGTACAGGACTTGGCTTATATATGTCTAAAATGATAATTGAAAAAAGTATGCATGGTAATCTTGTTATGAAAAATAATAAGAAAGGAGCTGTTTTTTGTATAAGATTGCCGATAAAAATAAAAAATATGATAAAATAAAAAAATACATCCAAAAAAGGTAAAAAATTATGACTATAAAATATATGGGTCCAAGACCAATGATATCTCATCATGGGATAGAGTTCAAAGATGGGAAAGAAGATAAATATGTTTATTTGATGATTGGAATTCAAATACTTAAGGCTATTGATAAAGACTATGGTGAGAATAAAACCTATAGTTATGATTTATCCACAAAAAGAATATCTGATGACGAAATGCTAAGAGTTATGCAAAAATATGAGCCAACTTTAGAAAAGCTTGCAATAGAAGAAAATCAAAACTACAAAAGCAAAATTCAGAAAGAAATTCAAAACATTAAAGAAAGAAACAATTTAAAAGAAGCTGAAAAAGAAGCTTGGACGAATAATCTTGAAATAATGAAAGATTATAGAATTCAAAGAGCTATAAATAAAATATACTATATGCATTGTGTCAAAAGTATAAAAGAGATTATAAAAAGAGAAAATATAAAAGAAATAGATACACCTTTTTATGAAAAATATTGGCATGTTTTACAAACTATACAAGGTAGCTTGGAAGAGGGAAGAAGTTCTTTAAGAACAAATTTAAAAGTTGTTACAGACGGTGACAATAAAATGACAGCCAAACTTTTTATAGGAGTGTAAGATGATAAAAAAACTCACATATCCATTATTTTTATTAGCTGTTGCGTATTTACTTTTTTCTAGCAATGACGCAAAAATCATTATAGCTGGAATTGCCGTATTTTTAATAGGTATGGTATTTATGGAAGATGGCTTTAAGCTTTTTAGTGGCGGTATGCTTGAAAAAGTTTTGGAAAAAAGTACTTCTAGTGTGCCAAAAGCTATAGGAACAGGATTTTTGGCTACGGCGATTGTGCAAAGCTCATCTTTATTGACTATTATAGTTATATCTTTTTTGAGTGCAGAGCTAATCTCTTTAAGTGGTGCTATTGGTGTAATTTTTGGTTCAAATATAGGTACAACAACAACAGCATGGATAGTATCTGCATTTGGTGTAAAAATAAAAATAGCACATTATGCGATGCCTATGTTGATTTTTGGTGTAATTTTTAGATTTAATCAAAACAAAACTTATCAAGGATTGGGAAATATTTTAGTTGGTCTTGGTTTTGTATTTTTAGGTATTGGATATATGAAAGAAGGCTTTGAAGCAATGAAAGCTGGTCTTGACCTTGCACAATTTGCAATGGATGGATATCTAGGGGTTTTGATATACATTTTAATAGGAGCTGTTGCAACTATTATTATACAATCCAGTAGTGCGACTATGGCGATTATTATTACCGCTTTGGCCACTGGTCAAATAGAATATATAAATGCTCTTTCTTTAGCAATTGGTGCAAATATCGGTACTACAGTAACTGCCATTATTGGGGCTTTGTCCTCAAATTCAAATGGTAAAAGATTGGCCGTTGCCCATTTTATTTTTAATGTTGTAACTGGAGCAATAGCTATCGTATTTTTATATCAATTAGCGGATTTTGTTGATATATTTTCTGCAAAATTAGGAATAGGCGACACTGATTACGCTATGAAATTAGCTTTATTTCATACAGTATTTAATGTTATTGGAGTTTTGGCAGTTTCTCCATTTACTGATAAACTTGTAATTTTTCTAAAAGGTTTATTTAATGAGGAACAAAAAGATGTATCAAGAGCAAGATATTTGGATAAGGTTGTAATACAAATGCCAGAAGCCGCAATAGAAGTTCTAAAAAAAGAGATTATTCATCTTTATGATAATTCCACAGAAGTTTTATCGCACGCATTGTCTTTACATAGACATAATTTTATTGGAGTGGATGATGATGAAATAGCGGCAATTGTTAGAAAATCTAATAAAAAAATAGATACAAATATAGATGAATTTTACAAAAAAAGAATTAAATCTTTATATGGTGATATTATAAATTATGCAACAATTTCAGAAGAAAATATGAGCATTGAAGAAAAAAGTAAAGTTTATTCTTTAAAAAATGCTTGTAGAGATATAGTTGAATCCATTAAAGATGTAAGGGAATTACAAAAAAATATCAATAAGTTTATTAAAAGTAAAAATCAATATATAAAAACAGAATATGATTATCTTAGAGGAGAGATTGCAAAAACTCTTGATGGTATACATGACTTAAGAAATGGTGTTGATGATTTTGATGCATTAGCAGGAATAAAATTATTAAAACAAAGTCTTGACAAACTTGATATGATAGAAAATGGTAGGATTGATGACTTGATAAGAAACAATAGTATTGAGCCAAAAATGGCAACCTCTCTTATAAATGACAGTGCATTTGCTTATGATATATGCAAAAAGCTTATTGAAGCTGCTGCTGTTTTATGGATAGAAAATGAAAAAATTAAACAACTAGGAGAAGATGATGAAAGTTGAAAAATTATTTAAAAAAGTAGAAGAGTTTTTTGGAATGAATAAGAAAAAACAAAAAACAAAAAACAACAAAAAAGAAAAATTAAAAGATTCTTTAAACGATAAGATATCCTCTTTAAAAAAGAAAATAAAAAATACAAACAATAAACAAAAAAAATACAAATTGAAAGAAGAACTAATTGTTTTAATTAAAATAAACAAAAAATTAAAATAATTTTTTGTTTATTAGACAATAATTTATGATTGATGTAAAAAAACTAAAAGTTCTTACAAAAAAATTTAATGTTCTTTATGTTGAGGATGAAGAACAAATGAGAGAAAGTCTTATGGCTTATCTTGTAAAAATATTTAAAAATGTTAAAACAGCAAAAGATGGACAAGAGGGTCTAGAACTTTATAGGCATGAAAAATTTGATATAGTTATTACGGATATACAAATGCCAAATCTTAATGGTATAGAGATGGCAAAAAAAATAAAAGAATTAAATCATAAACAAGAAATTATGATAGTTTCTGCCTATACTGAAATAAATTATTTTATTGAGTCTATTAAAATTGGTATTAGTGGTTACATAATAAAACCTGTAGATTTTTCACAAATGAATGAAGAAATTTATAAAATTGTTTATAAGCTTAAAAAATTTAATGAAAATAAACTTTATGGACTTCATCTAGAAGAACTTATTGAAGAAAGAACAAAAGAAAAAGAAAGTTTGCAAGCACAAATTATAGAGAATCACCAGCAAACTCTTTTTGCCTTGGTTGGTATGATAGAAAAACGAGATTCTTATACAGGTGGACATAGTCAAAGAGTTGCAAAATATTCGATGTTAATAGCAAAAGAATTGGGATGTGCATACGAAGAGTGTGAAAAGCTTTATCAAGCGGGAATACTTCATGATATAGGCAAAATATCAACCCCTGATTCTATACTTCTTAAGCCTGGGAAATTAAGTGACATAGAATATAAATTGATACAAGAGCATGTAGAAAGTGGCTACGATATGCTTAAAAAAATATATATGTATAAAGAATTGGCTAAAATTATTCGTTGTCATCATGAAAGATACGATGGAACTGGATATCCAAAGGGATTAAAAGGCGATGAAATTCCGTTTCTTTCACGAATTATGATGGTTGCTGATGCGTTTGATGCAATGACAACAAATCGTATATATAAAAAAAGAAAAAGCATAGATGAAGCACTTAAAGAAATAAAAGAACTTTCAAAAATTCAATTTCATCCAGAGATTGCGGATGTTTCATTTGAAGCTCTTAATAAAATTTCTATTGAAAAAAATATTTCACAACTTCCCAAAAACGAACTAGAAAAAGAAAGATTTTCTTATTTTTATAAAGATCAGACTGTTAATACTTATAATAAAAGTTATTTTGAATTAATTCTAAACAAAGATTGTCAAGAAAAAAAATACAAATACTTAAAAGCCTTTTATTTTCATGGGCTTACGAAGTTTAATGAAAAGTATAGTTGGAACGAAGGAGATGAAATCCTTGCAAAATTTGTTTCTATTTTAGAAAAAATATCCTCAAAAGCTTTGATATTCAGGGTTCATGGCGAAGCATTTGCTGTATTACTTGAAGAAAATATACAATTAAAAGATGATTTTTTTAAAGATATAGATTTTTTAAAAAATAGTGATATTAGAATTAGCAAAAAAAATATTAATCTTTTAGAAAAAAAAATATGTTCTTTTGAAGATTTAGAAAAATGCATACACTTCTATTAAATAGGCTTTGTCGTATAATCTTTTGCTAACAATTTTTGTGCTAACATAACTTAACTAAATAATTTTTAAAAGTGAGGACGCAAAAATGATTCAGCGATTAAAAGATTTTAATGTTGGTACAAAGATTCTAATTCCTGTGATAATTATGGCTATATTTGGTGCTACTGTTAATGTTTATGATGTTATTTCACAGATGAAAGGTTTAGCAAAACAAAATAGTTCTACTTCACTCAATATGCTAGCAGATTCAATTTTTATCTCATTAAAAAATGCCATGAATACTGGTGATACAAATATTATAAAAAAAGTAGAAAGTGAGAGTAGAGAAAAAATAAGCGGATTAAAAAAACTTCAAATTGCTAAGAGTGAGAAGATGATTAAATTTTTTAATCTTAAGCAATCAGCTACTGCGGACAAAAATATTTTAGAAGTTTTTAAAACAAAAAAAGATGCTTTAATAGATGAAACAAAAAATAAAAAACATACAATTAGAGTATTGAAAGCTATGAGAGCTACAAAAGAATGTTTAAAGTGTCATACTAATGAAAAAGAAGGCGATATAATTGCCGTAATTGATTTAACTTTTAATTTGGATAAGTCTGATTCTTTAATATCAGAATCATTAAGAAATTTAACTTTGGTAATATTTCTATTGCTAATAATAGCGTTGCCAATAGTATACATGATAATAAAAAGAGGGGTAGTAATACCGCTTAATAATTTTCAAGAAGGTCTTTTGGACTTTTTTAAATATTTGAATAGAGAAGAAAAGAATGTAAAGCTTTTAGACCATGACTCAAATGATGAGATAGGGATAATGACAAAAGTTATAAATGAAAATATTGAGAAAACAAAAACAAATATTGAAAAAGAAAATAAAAATAATTGGACAAAAGAAGGAATCAGTAAGTTAAATAAAAAATTATCAGGTGCTACTGATATTGTATTTGTAAGTAATAAAGCTATAAGTTTTTTATGCAGTTATCTAAAAGCAGGTATTGGTGCGTTATATGTTTACAATGAAGATGAAGAAATATTAAGTCTAAATGGAAGTTATGCTTTTGTGCAAAGAGAAGACTTGTCAAATAATTTTAAATTAGGGGAAGGAACAGTTGGTCAAGTAGCACTTGAAAGGTCACCAATTCAAATTGAAAATATTAAACGCACTCAAATGAGTATAGTTACAGGCACCACAAATGAACCTCCTATAAACACATATACCTTTCCGCTTATTTATCAAAAAACACTTTTTGGTGTAATTGAAATAGGTTCTACGGAAATATTTAATGAGGCACAAAGAGAGTTTTTTGAACAATCAAACCAAATAATAGCAACAGCGTTATTTACAGTTATTCAAAATACTAGAGTAAAAGAACTACTTACAAAATCACAAAAAGTAAATAAAAAGCTTAAAAAACAACAAAAAGAGCTGGAGTTCAAAAATACACAAATGCAAGAACAGCAAGCTCAACTTGAAGAAGCAAATTCTCAGATGCAAGAACAGCAAGCTCAACTTGAAGAAGCAAATTCTCAGATGGAGGAACAACAAGTTCAATTAAAAGAATCTGAAAAAGAGTTAAAAACTCAAAATAGTCAATTGTTAGAATCAAAAAAAGAGTTAAATCTAAGAGCAAAAGATTTGGAAAACTCAAATAAATACAAAAGTGAATTTTTAGCAAATATGAGCCACGAACTAAGAACACCACTAAATTCAATAATCTTATTATCAAGTATGCTTAAAGAAAATAGAAAACATATCTTATCTGAAGATGTAGTAAAAAAAGCAAAAATAATAAATAGCTCAGGAGAAGATCTTCTAAGACTTATCAATGATGTTTTGGATCTCTCAAAAGTAGAAGCTGGAAAAATGAATATTCTTGTAGAAGATTTTTCATCGAAAGATTTTGCAGAACATATTAAAGATTTATTTGAACCATCAGCACAAAAAATTGGTCTAAAATTTATTGTAGAAGACAAATACAGCAATACTATATCAAATGACAAAGACAAATTGTCTCAAATAATAAAAAATTTTTTATCAAACTCTTTAAAATTTACAAGTGAAGGTGAAATAAAATTAATAATTGAATCAGAAAAAGAAAACAATATTAAAATTTCCGTAAAAGATACAGGCATTGGAATACCTAAAGAAAAACAAGATTTAGTTTTTAAAGCATTTCAGCAAGCAGATGGAAGTACAAGCCGTAAATATGGTGGCACTGGATTAGGACTGTCTATAACAAAAGAGCTAACGGGACTTTTAAAAGGAAAGATAGACCTCGAATCGGAAGAGGGGAAAGGGAGTGTATTTAGTATAATCATTCCAAATTTAAAAAAAGAAAAAGAAACACCTGAATTGCCAAAAAAAATTCCATCAAAACCGATACAAAATCCTCAACAAAAAAAACAACCGCAAATTATTAAAGAGCCAGAAATAATAGATGATTCTAAAAAAATTATCGAAACAGACAAGCCTTTTTTAATAATAGAAGACGATGAAGGTTTTGCCTTAACTTTAAAAAGCGTTATAAACGACAATGATGATTTGGTACTTATTGCTACAACAGGAAGCCAAGGAATTAAACTTGCAAAAAATAATAATAATATTCAAGGTATTTTATTAGACCTTGGTCTTCCTGATATTGATGGTGTTGAAGTATTAAAAGAACTAAAGTCAAATATTAATACAAGAAAAATACCTGTATATATACTTTCAGGTCGCGACAATCAAAGTCAAACAAAAATAATGGGAGCTGTCGGATTCAAACAAAAACCATTATCAAATGATGATTTAAAAATCGTATTTGAAGATTTTGTTAAATTTAATGATAAAAAAATAAAAGATTTATTAATAGTAGAAAATGATTCTATTCAAAGAGAAGCTATGATTGAATTTATAGGAAACAAAACAATAAAATCAAAAGGGGTTGATTCTATAAAAGAAGCTATAAAAGAACTGCAAAAAAATATTTATGATGCGGTAATTGTTGATTTAATATTGCACGAAGGAAGCGGACTTGAAGTGTGCGAATATATTAAAAAAAATGAAGTGAATATACCAATTATTGTTTATACAGGTAAAGAATTAACACAAAAAGAAGAAAATGAAATAAAAAAATATACAGATTCTATTATTGTAAAATCTATAAATTCACAGAATCGTCTTCTTGATGAAGTAGATATGTTTTTACATAGAGCCAAAGCACCTGCCGCAACAAAAAATTGTCAAAACTCTTCCGTAAATGATATATCTTTTGATGATAAAAAAATATTAGTAGTTGATGACGATATGAGAAATACTTATGTTCTTATGGAAATTTTAGAAGAAAAAGGTGCGATCGTTGTAACAGCAGAAAATGGTAAAGAAGCCATTGAAGTGCTAGGCGATAATCTAGACACAAGCATAATACTTATGGATATTATGATGCCAGTTATGAATGGATATGAAGCAACCAAACTTATTAAAGCAAACGATAAAACAAAAGATATTCCAATTATTGCTGTAACAGCAAAAGCTATGAATAAAGATAAGGAAAAATGTTTAGAAGTTGGTGCGAATGATTTTTTAACAAAACCATTAAACTTGGATACTTTTGTTGGCGTTGTAAAGGCTTGGATAAAATAAAATATGATACATATTGTGCAAAAAAAAGCTATATTTAAAATTCTTATAGATGGAAATTGTGATGCAAACGATGCAAAACAACTTCTTAAGTTAATAAAGAAAAATAATAAACTAGAAATATCTTTTATTAATGTAGCTTTTTTACCTGTAAATACAATAAAAGCATTATCGATATATCAAAAAAATTTAAAATTAAATACTGATAATAAATTTCTTTGGACATATTTAAAAAAAATTTCAATTGATATTTCACTAAATTATATTTCTCAAAAACTTATCAAAAAACAAGCCAAGATAAAAGCTATAGCTATAGGAGGTAGTGCTGGATCTTTAGGAAGTATGATTAAAATTTTAAAAAATTTACCTTTTACAGATATTTCTGTATTTATAGTAATGCATATTTTACCTAATAAAAAAAATAGTCTAACTCAAGTGTTACAGCAATGTACAAATTACACAGTAAAAGAAGCAAAGCATGGGGAAAAAATCAAAAAAAATTATGTGTATGTAGCATCTGCTGATATGCATATGGTCGTAGAAGGTGGTTGCATTTACCATTCAAAAACAAATAAAATTAATTTTTGCAGACCAGCAATAGATATGCTTTTTAAAACATTAGCATTAGAATACAAAGAATCATTACTCGCAATTCTTACTTGTGGATATATGGATGATGGTAGCCGATCTTTGGCAGATATTAAAGAAAATGATGGGGAATCCATTATTCAAAACCCAAATGAATGTGAAGCAAATGAGATACCTTTAAATGCAATAATTACAAAAAATCATACTCAAATTTTAGGAATTAAGGAAATTTCTAATTATCTTAAATTGCAATTAAATTCTTTTGTATGCTATGAAGAGAATATTCCTGATTTTATAAATAATATTTATAAAACATATGGATATGATTATAAAAATTATGATAAAAAATCCATAACAAGAAGAATAAAAATTTTACAAGAAGAATTAGGAATACCTACATTTAAAGAATTTGCTAATTTAATTTTATCCAATAATGAAATGTTTGAGTTGCTTTTTAAAAAATTGTCCATAAATGTAAGTGAATTTTTTAGAAATCCATTAATTTTTAAACAAATAAGAGAAGAAGTTGTTCCGACACTAGAAACATATCCGCATATAAGAGTTTGGTGTAGTGCTTGTTCTGAAGGACAAGAGCCATATTCTGTTGCAATGCTTTTAGATGAAATGGGATTATTGGAAAGATCAATTATTTATGCAACAGATTTTAACAAAACTATTTTAGAACAAGCAAAAAATGGTATTTTTTCAAATGAAGAATATAAAAAATTTAAAAAAAATTATATAAAAAGCGGGGGAATAAAAAATTTCAATAAGTGGTGGATAAAAAATGAACATTATGCAGAAATAGCTCCACTTATCAAAGAAAAAATTCAATTTTTTCAACACAATTTAGTAACAGATGGAGAAATAAATGAATTTCATATAATTTTTTGCCGAAATGTTTTGATTTATTTTGATGAAAAACTACAAGAAAAAGTATTTAAACTTATTCATAGTTCTTTAATAAGAAATGGATTTTTAATTTTAGGAGAAAGTGAAACTGTAAAAAATAAAAATGGTTTTGAAAAATTTAATATTTCTTCAGAAAATAAAATATTTAAAAAAATAGGAGAAGCATAGATGAAGGCAAACATATTAATCGTAGATGATATTCAATCAAACCTAGATACTTTGAATTTTATGATAGATGATATAGAATTTGAAGATGGAATTAGTGTAAATGTTATAAAAGCAAAAAGTGGAAATGAAGCTTTAAATTTAGCTACTAAATATAATTTAGCACTTATAATTCTAGATATACAAATGCCAGAAATGGATGGATTTGAAGTTGCTAGATTTTTAAAAAAAAGTATAAAAACAAAAGATGTTCCAATTATGTTTTTAACTGCTGCATATAAATCAGAAGAAATGAGAAATTATGGTCTTCGAGTTGGCGCTTTTGATTATTTTTTAAAACCAATTGATCCATTGCTTTTAGTTCCAAAAATAAAACTTTATATACATTTTTATTTGCTTAATTCAAAATTAAAAGACTCAAATGCTATCTTAGAAGAAAAAATAAAAGAAGCTATTGAAAAAAATTCTCAAATAGAATCAAAGCTTTATCAAGCAGAAAGGCTTGCATCAATTGGAGAAATGATAGGAAATATTGCTCACCAATGGAGACAACCGCTTGCAATCATATCCATGTGGGCAAATAATATTGTTGCAGATGTAGATATGGAAGAAGTAGAAAATGAAAATTTACGAAAATATTCAAATAATATTGTTGAACAAACAAAACGCTTATCTCAAACAATAGAGGATTTTAGAGGATTTTTTGCACCAAATAAAGAAAAAAATAAATTTTTACTAGAAAAAAGTATAGAAAAAATTATAACTCTTTTATCTGCTTCATTTAAAGCACATAATATTGAAATAATAAAAGATATAGAAGACATTCAAATAACTGCTTTAGAAAATGAACTAATACAGTCTATTTTAAATATTATGAAAAATGCAAAAGATGTACTGCTTACACTTGCAAAAGATAAAAAAAGATTAATTTTTATAAAAACATATCAAAAGCAAAATATAGCAGTTATTGAAATAAAAGATAGCGGAGAAGGAATATCAGAAGAAATAATAAAAAAAATATTTGAACCATATTTTACCACAAAACATAAGTTTCAAGGCACAGGCGTAGGCTTATATATGGTAGAATCTATTGTTACAAAGCATTTGGGAGGAAAAATTTCTGTTCAAAATTTAGAATATGAATATGAAGATAAAAAATATAAAGGTGCAAAATTTATTATTGAGATACCAACTGGAAATAAACAATGAAAAAAATATTTGAAAGAAAAATTGAAAAATTGAAAAATTATTATATTGGTATTTTAATTATTTCAACATTTATTATTGTTTTATCTTTAGGCTGGAATATTTATAATGAATCGCAACATTATAAAAATGCTGCCCTAGAACATGCAAAAAATTCATTTATTAAAAACATTATGTTTAGGGACTGGGTTGCTTCTCATGGTGGAGTTTATGTTTTTCCAACAAAAAGAACACCTCCAAATCCATATCTTTTTCATGTTAAAGATAGAGATTTGATTACAACTGGGGGTAAAAAATTAACACTTATGAATCCTTCTTATACGATAAGGCAACTTATGGAAGAACACAAAGGAATGTATGGAGCAAAAGGACATATTACAAGTTTAAAACTTTTAAATCCAAAAAATAAGCCAAATAACTGGGAAAAAAAAGCATTAAAAATATTTGAAAAAGGAAAGAAAAAAGAATTATATGAATTTTTATCAAAAGATGGTGAAGAGTATGTATTTTATATGAAAGCATTATCAACAAAACAGTCTTGCCTAAAATGCCACGAACATCAAGGATTTAAATTGGGAGATACAAAAAGTGGTATTTTTATTTCAATTCCTATGAAAAAATATTATGATGATATGTATAGCGCAATTTATGACATTATAACAATATATCTTATTTTTTATATTATTGGTATAGCATGTTTAATCTATATTTATAAGAATTTAAAAGCATCCTTGCTTAGGCAAGAAAAGCTAATAGAGGAAAATCGTAAAAAAGATGAAATAATGCTCGCACAATCTCGCCATGCTGCAATGGGAGAAATGATAAGTATGATAGCACATCAATGGAGACAACCAATTGCTGTTATAGCAATGTGGGCAAACAATATTGTTGCAGATGTAGATATGGACGAGATGAATAGTAAAAATTTTAAAGACTATGCCGATAATATTGTTAATCAAACGAAACATCTTTCCAGTACTATTGATGACTTTAGAAATTTTTTTAAGCCAAACAAGGAAAAAGAAAATATTGTCTTAAAAGATATTATGGAAGAGTGTCTTGCCGTTGTTAATAAAAGTTTAGAAAATAACAATATACAAGTTGAAAAAAACTATAAAAGTCAAAATAAAATAAAAATACACTCAAGAGAACTTGTGCAAGTTTATATTAATTTAATAAAAAATGCCAAAGATGCTTTAATAGAAAACAATATAAAAAATGCTAAAATTACTATAAACATATATGAAGATAATGATAATATTATTACAGAAATAAGAGATAACGCAAAAGGAATAGATGAAGATATAATTTTAAAAATATTTGAACCATACTTCACAACAAAAAGTGTTCAGTCTGGAACTGGTTTGGGACTTTATATTAGCAAAATTATAGTTGAAAAACATCTACACGGAATAATAGGCGTAGATAATATAAATAATGGAGCTTGTTTTACTATTTTATTGCCAAAGGAAAATAAATGAATGAAGAAATAAAAGCCTTAAAACAAAAAGTCAAAGATATGAAGGTTATTTATGTTGAAGACGAGGATGATATGAGAATAGGCACCGAAATGTTTTTAAATAAATTTTTCAACTTTGTTGAAATTGCAGAAAATGGTCAAGATGGATTACAAAAATTTAAAGATGGTGATTTTAATATAGTTTTTACAGATATTCTTATGCCAAAAATGAATGGTTTGGATATGATTAGAAATATAAAAAAATATAAAAAAAATATTTTTTGTATTGCTCTTACGGCATCTGAAATTAATAAAGAAAATATTGAAAATAATGTAAATTTATATTTTAGAAAACCTATTTCTTACAATAATATGATTGTTATTATGAAAGAAATTATTAAAAAGTTTGATTTATAATAAGTTATTATTGTGAAAAAAAAAATAAAAAATCTAATAGAAATTACAAAAAATTTAACAGTTTTGTATGCTGAAGATGATGATTTACTTAGAGAAAGTTCATATAGTTATTTAAAAAAAATATTTTACAAAGTAATTTGTGTTGAAGATGGAGAAAAAGCACTTGATCTTTACAAAAAAGAAAAGTTTGATATAATAATTACTGACATAGAAATGCCAAATATGAATGGGCTTGAAATGTCCAAAATGATAAAAAAAATAAATCCAAATCAAGAGATTATAATTATTTCAGCATATACAAATTCTGATTATTTTATAAATTCTATTGAAATAGGTGTTAGTGGCTATATCCTAAAACCTACGGACTTGTTGCAAATGAGTGAAGTTTTATATAAAACTTCACTAAAAATATTAGAACATAACAAAGTTATAGAGTATGAAAAATTTTTAGAGCAAAGAGTAGAAGAAGAAATTGAAAAAAATAAAATAAGTCAAAAAATATTATTTGAACAATCCAAAATGGCAGCAATGGGTGAAATGCTTGAATCTATAGCACATCAATGGCGACAACCTTTATCTGTCATCACAACGGCAGCTAGTGGAATGAAAATACAAAAAGAATATGAAATGCTAACGGATGATAGTTTTATTGAATCTACAGATGCTATTATTTCTTCAGCACTTCATTTATCAAATACAATTGATGACTTTAGGGACTTTTTTAAACAAAATAAAAGAAAAGAACTTTTTTCTTTAAAAAATTCTTTTCATAGAGCTACCAAACTTCTTAGTTCCAAATTTAAAAATAGAGAAATTAATATTATAGAAAATATTAAAGATGTAAAGATTATGGGATTGAACAATGAGTTGGTTCAGGTATTTATGAATATTTTAAATAATGCAAAAGATGCGCTAGAAGAAATAAAAGAGGGAAAAAGATTTATTTTTATCAACATACATAAAAAAGAAAATAATATCGCAATAACCATAAAAGACAATGGCAATGGAATACCAGATAAAATTTTAAATAAAATATTTAAATCTCATTTTACGACAAAATCTAACAAAGATGGTACAGGCATTGGACTTTATATGGCAAAACAAATAGTTGAAGATCATTTTAAAGGAAATTTAAAAGTTAAAAATGTTAACTATGAATATAAAGGCAAAAAATATAAAGGCGCAGAATTTTTATTAAATATTCCAGCAAATTAACTTAAAGAAACTATTTATTAAAAATATTAAAATTTAGTAACTTTTTACTTGACATTAAAACATATTATATATATAATATCTATATAATATTACTTTTTTAATGAAGAGTTTTATTAAATTTAAAAGAGGAGTCCATATATGGCAAAATTAACAAAAAAAGAAGCTAAAAAATTAGCAGCGAAAAAAGCAGCAGCAAAAAAGAAAGCAAAAAAGAAAATAGCGGCGAAAAAGAAAGCGAAAAAGAAAAAAGCAAAAAAAAGCAAAAAAGCAAAAAAAAGCAAAAAAAAGTAATTTAAATTTTCTGCAAGCAATTATTTAATAGTTGCTTGCTTAAATTTTATACTTCATTCCTATCCAAAAAATTATTTTTTATTTATAAAACTTTTAGTAAATTACCAAAGACTCTATATGCTTAATAAAAAATAAAATAAAATTTGTGTATCATCATAAAAAACAATTTATAATGTTAGGAAACAAAATGTCAAATGTGTTGGTTGTAGATGATTCAAGAATTATGAGAATAAATATCAAAAAAATGCTTGAATCAATTGGACATAAAGTCATAGCAGAAGCAACAAATGGATATGAAGCAATTGAAAAATATAAGCAAAATTGTGAAGAAATTGATTTGGTAACTATGGATATCACAATGCCAATAATTAATGATATTAAAGATGGTATTGATGCTGTCAAACATATAATAAAATTTGATTCAAATGCAAAAATTATTATGCTAACATCTCTTGGTGAACAACAAGAAGTTATTAAAGCTGTTGAAGCTGGTGCTTCTAATTATCTCTTAAAACCTATTCAAGTTGACAAATTAACAGAAGCTTTATCTAAGCTTAACATATGATTATCAGGGATTTTCTATATTTTAAGTGCAAGTTTGTTAAAATAATACAAATATTTTAACAAAGGATTTTATTGGACTGCATTGCCATTAAAAAAGATGGTCAAATTTATGACCTTCAAACTGCTAAAGCTTTAAATATTGAAGCTGAACAATATGAACAAATAAAAGCTAATAACTCTACTGATGCTTTAGAAATTTTAAGACACTCAACTGCTCATCTTATGGCGCAAGCTATAAAGGAGCTACATCCAGAAGCTAAATTTTTTGTAGGACCTGTTGTAAAAGAGGGATTTTATTACGATTTTAAATTAGATCATCAATTAAATGATGAAGATTTACCTACTATTGAAAAAAAGATGAAAGAATTAGCTGGCAAAAAGATGCCAATCGAGCGAGCTGAAATATCAAGAAAAGATATAATTAAAAAGTTTGCTAGTGATGAACTAAAGCAAGCTGTTTTAGAAAATATTACTGATGATGTTTTAACTATTTACAAGCAAGGCGATTTTGAAGATTTATGTCGTGGACCACATGTACCAAACACTAGAATGATAAGAAATTTTAAACTTATTCGAGTAGCTGGTGCTTATTTAGGTGGAGATGAAACCAATGAAATGATTACTAGAATTTACGGTATTTCATTTTTTGATAAAGCTGAACTAAAAGAGTATGTTACAATGCTTGAAGAAGCTAAGAAGCGTGATCATAGAAGATTAGGAACTGATCTTAAGCTTTTTACCTTTAGTGATGATGTCGGTGCGGGGTTACCATTGTGGTTACCAAATGGTGCAAGACTAAGAGGTAAATTAGAACAATTATTATACAAAGCCCATAGAGTAAGAGGTTATCAACCTGTTCGAGCTCCAGAGATTTTAAAAGCAGAAGCTTGGGTAAAATCAGGTCACTACGAAAACTATAAAGAAAATATGTATTTTACAACTATTGACGAGATGGAATATGGTTTAAAACCTATGAACTGTGTTGGTCATATTGAAATATTTAAAGATGATTTGGTTTCTTATAGAGATTTACCTATGAAATTCTTTGAGTATGGAGTAGTGCATAGACACGAATTAAGTGGTGCTATGCATGGATTGTTTAGAGTTAGAGAATTTACTCAAGATGATGCACATATTTTTTGTACACAAGATCAGGTAAAATCTGTAATTATAGAAGTAATTGAATTTGTTGAAAGTTTGATGGGTCATTTTGGATTTAAATACGAAATGGAAGTATCTACAAAACCTAAAAAAGCAATCGGCGATGATGCATTCTGGGAAAGCACAACTAAAGGTATCATGGATGCTTTAGATGAAAATGGTTACTCTTATGGAATTGATGAAGGTGGTGGAGCATTTTATGGTCCAAAGATTGATATTAAGATTTTAGATGCAATTGGTAGAAAATGGCAATGTGGTACTATTCAAGTTGATATGAATTTGCCTGAAAGATTTGATATACATTATACTTCAAAAGATGATACAAGAGAACGACCTGTTATGATTCATAGAGCTATTTTAGGTAGTTTTGAAAGATTTATTGGAATTTTAACTGAACATTATGCTGGTGAATTTCCACTTAGTATCGCTCCTACAGGAGTAAGTATTATTCCAATTGCTAATGCCCATGTTCAATACGCAAAACAACTTCAAAAAGAGTTGCAAGAAATTGAAATAGATAGTGATATATATGACAAAAATGATAGCTTAAACAAAAGAATCAGAACAGCTGAAAAACAAAGAGTTCCGATGATTGTAGTTGTTGGAGATGACGAGGTTGCAGATTCTACTATTGCATTAAGAGATAGAAGAGCAAGAGAAAGAAGTACTATGACTAAACAAGAGTTTATAGAGATGTTAAACAATAAAAAAATAGAGGATAAAATTTGAGTTTTAAAGATAATAGAAAAAAACAAGATGATGTTTTAATGAATGAAGACATTAGGTTTAATGAAGTTAGATGTAATAGTGATGATGGACAATCATTTGGTATCATAAGTTCAGGTCAAGCACAAAAATTAGCTGATGAAGCAGGAATGGATTTGGTTTGTATTGCTCCAAATGGTAAGCCACCTGTTGTAAAAATTATGGATTATGGTAAGTATAAATACCAATTAGAAAAAAAGAAAAAAGAAGCAAGAAAAAACCAAAAAGTAATTGTTACTAAAGAGATTAAATTGTCTGTAAAAATTGCTGATAATGACATTGGATATAAAGTAAAGCATGCAAGAGAGTTTTTAGAAGCTGGCAATCATGTAAAATTTAGAGTATTCTTAAGGGGTCGAGAAATGTCAAATCCTAGTGCTGGAGCCGAAGTTTTAAATAGAGTTTGGTTAATGGTTGAAGATATTGGCGTAAAAGATAATAACCCAAAATTTGAAGGCAGATATGTAAATATGTTAGTCACTCCTTCTAAAAAAGAAAAAAAATAAATTTATCTCCAAATTATTTCAAGGTCTTTTGATAAAGTAGATTTGTCAAAAGATTTTAAGGTACTTTCAATATTACCTATATTATCACCTGTATCTAAAAATTGTTGTAAAAAATATTGTTTTTTATATCCTCTTTTTATTAAATCATTTATAATAAAATTTATATCTTTTTCATTTAATAAGTCATTATGAATAGTTGTTCTAACTTCAAAAGTAAAGCCTGAAGAGATAAGAAAGTCCAAAGTTTTACTAAATGCTTCAAAACTATTTGAATGTGTAATTTCTTTAAATTTATATTGTGGTGCTTTATAATCAAGAGCGATATAATCAATTAAGTTTAATTCAATCAAATCTTTTATCTGCTTAAAATTAGCTCCATTAGTGTCTAGCTTTATTGAAAATCCAAGTTTTTTTACTTCTTTGCAAAAAGGGATTAGATTGTGTCCCGTAGCTTCTCCACCTGACAACACAACGCCATCAAGCAAACCTACCCGTTTTTTTAAAAAGGTCAAAATATCATTAAATGACTTTTGACCCTCTTTGCTAAAAACAATAGATTTATTATAACAATAATCACACTTCATATTACAACCAATCAGCCATATTATGCAAGCCAAATGATTTGGAAAATCAAGATGTGTGAATGATGTTAAATCATAAACAACTTTTTTATTCAATAAATTGTTTTCTTTGTTTATGCTCGCCTGTTTTTCCTATGTTGAAACTCTCAACTGGTCTATGGTAACCCATAACTCTTGTATATACAATACATTTTTGTCTTTTTTCTTTTAATTTTTCTAACATTTCACTTTTACTCATTTTTTCTCCTTTTTTTATTTAATTCAAATCTTAATTACAAGATTGCTGTGTATATGGAACAGTTGTTTCTATTGTTTTAAAAACATACTCTTCTTCAATGCCATTTTTTATGTTTTGGTAATTTTCATAAGCTGCCATAAAAGCAACTAAAATCATTTTAATACAATCATCACAATTTTCTTGAGCATTTATCTCATCTAAAGATATTTTTGTAGTAACAAGTCCATCTTTTAAAGACACACCTTTTAATTCTTCCGTAAAAACAGAAGCTGTAAAAGAAATTGTAGGGCAACCCTTATATTCATAACCTAAGTCTTGCAATATTTCATTCTCATCTATTAAAAGATACATATCAACTTGACCCCAATTATCAGGATTTCTCCCAATACCTCGTGCGTTAAATTCTTTTAATGCAAAATTATTTTTTGGATTATCGTAATGTTCTTTTATCTTTTTTTCTTGTTCATTAGTTACATTTTTAAGTTCACCATCTTTTGTAAGAAAATCACTAGAAGTTACATTATTATTGTCCACTTTTTACCTTTAAAAATTTATTTACACATTTTTTAGCATTTTTTACTAAAATTTTTATATCATTTTTGGTTGCATTATCCAAATGTATTCCGCACACCACCAAAGTATCAACTCCCAACGAATCATAAATCAATGGAGCAACTTTACTTGTAATTATATCATCTTTATGCAACTTTTTGCAAACTGTTGAAATCTTATCTTTTTCAGATAAACTTACAGCACCAATATGCGAAACTCCGCCAGTAATAATTACCAATAAATCTTTCCCGATAAAAGAATGGGTTAAGGAAATTTTATATTTTCCTTTTCCAGATTTCATCAAGATATCAAACCTTCTTCTGCCAAAAGCTCTTCATCACATTTTGGACAAAATTCATGTTCTCCTACAATATATCCATGTTTTGGACATACTGAAAAAAGAGGTGTTATAGTAATATATGGCAATCTAAAATTTGAAATTACATTTTTTACTAATTTCCTACAAGCTTCAGTTGAACTAACTTTCTCTTTCATATAAAGATGTAAAACAGTTCCACCTGTATATTTACATTGTAAATCATCTTGCAAATCAAGTGCTTCAAATGGATCTTCTGTTAAATCAACAGGTATTTGAGATGAATTTGTATAATAAATATTATCATCCATACCAGCTTGTAGAATTGAATCTCCATATCTTTTTTTATCCTCTTTTGCAAACCTATAAGTCGTTCCCTCTGCTGGTGTTGCTTCTAAATTATAAAGATTTCCTGTTTCTTCTTGATAATGAACCATTTTATCTCTCATATGATTTAAAATTTCAACTGCAAATTCTTCGCCCTTATCAGAACTTACATCAAAACTATCACTTGTAAAGTTTCTTATCATTTCATTTATACCATTTACTCCAATAGTTGAAAAATGATTATTAAACCCAGGTAAATATCTAGCAGTATAAGGGAAAAGTCCTCTTTCATACATATCTTGAATAAATACTCTTTTTTTCTCAAGTGTAGATGAAGCATAATCCATAAGTTGGTCAAGTCTCATCATTAAAGCTTCTTTGTCGCCTTTATGCAAAAAGCCAAGTCTTGCCATATTGATTGTAACAACTCCAATACTTCCTGTCATCTCAGCACTTCCAAAAAGACCGCCACCTCTTTTAAGTAATTCTCTTAAATCTAATTGCAATCTACAGCACATACTTCTTACATGTCCTGGCTTATATGCTTCTTCATTTTCTACTAGGTCACCATTTTCATCTCTTTTGTACTGGCTACCAATAAAATTTTGAAAATATGATGAACCAATTTTTGCAGTATTTTCAAATAAAATATCTGTATTTTCTCCATGCCAATCAAAATCTTCCGTAATATTAACAGTAGGAATTGGAAAAGTAAATGGCTGACCAGTCTTATCTCCCTCTGTCATTATTTCATAGTATGCTTTATTTATAAGATTCATCTCTTTTTGAAAATTTCCATAAGTCATCTCTTCAAAAGAGTTATGACCTCTTTTTTTTACTTCTGCTAATAATTCTTCATCTTCAATATCTTTTAAAAGATGTATTTGTCTTCTTGTCGGAATTTGGTCTTTTAAGTCAGATGGAACAGTCCAATCAATAGTAATATTTGTAAAAGGAGATTGCCCCCATCGTGCAGGAACATTTAAGTTATAAACAAAACTTCTTACAGCTTTTTTAATTTCTTTGTAATTTAATTTATCTCTAAAAACATAAGGTGCCAAATAAGTATCAAATGAAGAAAATGCTTGAGCTCCAGCCCACTCACTTTGTAAAATTCCAAGGAAATTTGCCATTTGACCCAATGCTTCTCTAAAATGCTTCGGAGCATCGCTTTCAACTCTACCTCGTACTCCATTAAAACCTTCATCAAGTAAAGCTCTTAAACTCCAACCAGCACAATATCCAGTTAAGCAATCTAAATCATGAATATGATAATCGCCATTTCTATGAGCATTACCCTCTTCTTTATTATAAATTTTATCAAGCCAATAATTTGCAATAACTTTACCAGCTGTGTTATTAACTAGACCAGCATTTGAGTATCCAGTATTTGAATTTGCTTTAATTCTCCAATCTGTTCCATTTATATACTCTTCAATAGTTTGAGTTGAATTTATATAAGTTGTATCTTCCTCAAGAAGATGATCTCTTTGCATTTTATGAGTATGTCTATATAAAATAAACGATCGCATTACATCAAAATATCTTCCCTTGTAAAGTTCTTGCTCTATAGCATCTTGGATATCTTCAACGGCTACAATTCTTTTGTTTTTTAAATTTTCTAAAACATTAAAAAATATAGAATTATCATAAGTTATATGCTCACTTTTAAAAGCTTTTTGAATAGCGTCTTCTATTTTATATGAAGTAAACTCTTTAAAACTTCCATCTCTTTTTAGTATATTTTCAACCACATAGCATCCTTTGGCGTACTTAAAATTTTATGAGCAATTTTATAAAAAAAACCATTAAATCTTGGTTAAATTATAAGAATATATTTTGCTCATCTTACTAATTAAAATTATGTTTAAACTAAGCTAAAGTTCTTTTAGGATAAACTCCAAACCCTAAATTAAAATCTATGAAAGGAGATTCGACATAATGCCAAAGATGAAGTCTAACAGTGGAGCACTAAAAAGATTTAAAGTTAAAAAAAATGGTTCAATTAAAAGAGGAAGTGCTTTTAGAAGCCACATTTTAACTAAAAAGTCTCAAGAGAGAAAAGTAGATCTTAGAGGTCCACAAACTGTTGATAGTAGAGATACTACAAGAGTAAAAAGAATGTTGTGTAAAGCGTAAATTATAAATTTTATAAATTTTTAATTTCAATAGTCCCTCCGTTTTTAACGGACAAGTTTAGTATAAAAGTACTAACACCTATAATATAATAAATATTTACGGTAAAGAAAGGAAATAATATGCCAAGAGTAAAAACTGGTACAGTAAGAAGAGCGAGACACAAAAAAATCCTTAAAATGGCTAAGGGTTTTTATAGTGGTCGAAGAAAACATTTTAGAAAAGCAAAAGAAGCAGTAGAACATGCTTTAGTATATGCTTACAGAGATAGAAGACAGAAAAAAAGAGAATTTAGAAAACTTTGGATTATTAGAATCAATGCTGCTTGTAGATTAAATAACATTAGTTATTCAAGATTTATGAACGGTCTTAAATTAGCTGAAATTGAACTTGATAGAAAAATATTAGCTGATATGGCTATGAATGATGCTACATCATTTGCAAGCTTAGTAGAAAGTGCTAAAAAAGCTTTAGTATAATTTTTACTTAAATAAAAACTTAAAAGGCTAGTCTATTTTGACTAGCCTTTTTTTACAAAAACTCTCCATCGCTCAACAGGATAGAGCAATAGCCTCCTAAGCTGTAGATTCAGGTTCGAGTCCTGATGGGGAGACCACTTAGCAAATCACAACAGATTTTATCTCAGTAAATTCTTCAATTGCAAAGCGTGGACCCTCTTTTCCTATTCCACTAAGTTTTGTGCCACCATAAGGTTGAATATCAAATCTTAATGTAGGAATATCGTTTACAACAACTCCGCCACATAAAGCATCGGATATAAAACTTTGGGTTTGTTTTAAATCATTTGTAAATATACTAAACTGTAATCCATATGGCGAGTTATTCATCTTTTCTATCGCCTCATCATAGTTTTTTACTTTTATTAAGCTAACAATAGGAGCAAAAACTTCTTCACAAACTATTTTCATATCATCTGTAACTTCTGTCATTATAGTTGGGTAGAAATTTAAGTTATCATTCTTATTTCCAGTCAAACATACAGCACCTTCATCAATAGCATTTTTTATCCATAATTTTGCTTTTTGAAGCGACTCACTATTTATAAGTGGTCCTATAAAAGTATCATCTTCATATGGACTTCCTACTATTAATTTTTCTGTTTCTTCTTTCATCTCTTTTGCAAAATCATCATAAATATTTTCATCCACATAAATTCTTTGTAAGCTTATGCAAACCTGTCCAGAATTTATAAATGCACCAAACGCACATCTTGAAGCTGCTATTTTTATATCTGCTGTTTTATCTATAAAAGTCGCTGCATTTCCGCCTAATTCTAAAGCAACTTTTTTTATTCCTGCTGTTTTTGTGATAATATTTCCAACTTGAACCGAACCAGTAAAACTTAAAACTCTTGGAATATCAGAACTTACCAAAGTACTACCAACTTCCACATCGCCATATATTACACTTAAAGCATCTTTTATGGCAAATTCAGACTCAATAAAAAGTTTTGCAAATTTATAAGCAGTCAAAGGTGCTTCTGGTGTAGGCTTTAAAACTACAGCATTTCCACTCACAAGTGCTGGTGCAATTTTATGAGCTACAAGATTTAATGGAAAATTAAAAGGAGTAATACAAGCAACAACACCGACTGGCTCTCTAAACCAATAAGCAGTTGTTTTCTTTCCACTTGGCATAGCATCCGTTGCGATTGTTTCTCCAGTAGAATTTACCATAGCTATATTGCTAAGCTTTATAGTTTCTATACATCTATCGACTTCAATTCTCGCAAATGAGATTGGTTTTCCAACTTCATCACATAATGTTTGTGCTATATCTTCTTTATTTTTAGTTAATTTTTTTACCACATCTTTAAGCCAATTTATTCTTTGTGCTATCGTTGAAGCTTTTGTATCTTGCGAAGCAAGTTGAGCGATTTTTAAAGCTTTTAAAGTGTCATCTTTAGTACACATTGGATATGAAGAAACTACTTTTTTTGAATATGGGTTGATTATATTTTCAACATCCAACCTTGCTTCTTCTGTGCTTCCGAAAAATATATTTGCTGTCATTGATGCATTCCTAATTGATGTTTTATTTAGTATTATTATATCATAAACATATTTTAGATAAACTCTATACTTAATTAAAAATAGGATATTTTATGGATAAATCAAAGTATATTTGGATGGATGGAGAATTAACTCCTTGGGATGACGCAAAAGTACATGTATTAACTCATACTTTACATTATGGAAATGGTGCTATTGAGGGTACTAAAGCATATAAAACACAAGATGGAAGATGTGCTATTTTTAAACTTCAAGAACATACTCAAAGACTTCTAAATTCATCAAAAATGACACTTATGGATGTGCCATATAGTGTTGAAGAATTAAATAATGCTCAAGTAAAATTATTACAAGAAAATCAACTTTTTAATGGTGCATACATCAGACCTTTAGTTTATCTTGGATATGGAGTTATGGGACTTTATCATAAAGAAGCACCAGTAAATGTATCAATTTCTGCTTGGGAATGGGGTGCATATTTAGGAGAAGATGGACTTAAAAATGGTATTCGCCTTAAAATAACTTCGATGACAAGAACACCAAACACTTCTGGTATGGGAAAAGCAAAAGCGGTTGCAAATTATTTAAACTCTCAAATGGCAAAATTTGAAGCAGTTGAAGCTGGATATGATGAAGCACTTTTAAGAGATGATGATGGATATATTGCAGAAGCTAGTGGCGCTTGTTTTTTTATGGTAAGAAACGGTGTTTTAATCTCACCACCAAATGACAATAGCTTAGAATCTATAACACAAGCAACAGTAATCGAACTTGCACTTGATATGGGAATTGAAGTTGTAAGAAGAAGAATTACAAGAGAAGAAATTTATATTGCTAATGAAGTATTTTTAACAGGAACTGCTGCTGAAGTAACTCCTGTGCGAGATGTTGATGCTAGAATTATTGGATGTGGAAGCCGTGGTGTTATTACTGAAAAATTACAAACAGCGTATTTTGATGCAGTTTGCGGTAAAAACGAAAAATATTTAAAAGATTTAACATATATTAATTAAAAAAAGGACAAACAAAATGCCAATCGATAACGATTATTTTAAAAACAGACAACAACAAAAAGGGTCTAATAACAATTCCAATAAAAATGATGGTGGAAATTTTCAACCTCCATTTGAGCCACCTGAGTTTTTTAAAAACTTTGGAAAACAATCAGGTTTAGTTTACGGGGTAATTATTTTAGTTATAGTTTTATTTATAGCAAAACCATTTGTTATTATCAATTCTGGTGAAGTTGGAATTAAAAAAACACTTGGAGAATATGATCTTGAATCACTAAAACCAGGTTTTCATGTATTAATACCTGGTGTACAAAAAGTAATAGTTGTTGATACAAAAGTTAGACTTATTAATTATAAAACAATAGAAGATATGAGTGGATATGGTGCAGGTATCAAAATCAATCCTGCTATTAATATTCTTGATGCTAGAGGTTTGCCCGTATCTATTGAATTAACTGTTCAGTATAGACTGCTTGCAGATACCGCTTCTAATACTATTGCAAATTGGGGACTTAGTTGGGAAGATAAAATAGTAAATCCAGTAGTTAGAAATATCGTGAGAAATGTAGTTGGTGGCTTTAATGCAGAAGATTTACCAATGCAAAGAAATGTGATAGCAACAAAAATTGAAAATGGAATAAGAGCAGAAATTGAAGCGCTTAAAGGAAAACCTGTATCTGTCGAATCTGTACAACTAAGAGAAATAGTTCTTCCAAGAAAAATCAAAGACCAAATTGAAAAAGTTCAAGTAGCAAATCAAGAAAGCGAAAGAGTAAAATATGAAGTTTTACGAGCAAAACAAGAGGCTCAAAAGAAAGCGGCATTAGCACAAGGTGAGGCAGATAAAAATAGAATTGAAGCTAAAGGTCGAGCTGATGCAGTTACTATTGAAGCTAATGCACAAGCAAAAGCAAATAAATTAGTAGCTCAATCTTTAACACCAAAACTTCTTAAAATGCAACAAATTGAAGTTCAAGGAAAATTTAATGAAGCGCTTAAGGTTAATAGAGATGCAAAAATTTTCTTAACACCTGGTGGAAGCACTCCTAATATTTGGGTTGATTCTAGCAACAAACAAAAGAATACAATAATAACTAGATAATATTGTTGAGATTGGAGCATAAAAGTGATAAATAGAATTGATTGGGAAAAGATAGATGGCTTAGTGCCTGTAATAGTGCAAGAAGATAAAACAAATGAAATGTTAATGCTAGCATATATGAATAAAGAATCGCTTTCATTAACACTTGAAACTAATTATGCTCATTATTTTAGCAGAAGCAGACAAAGGCTTTGGAAAAAAGGCGAAAGTAGCGGACATACGCAAGAAGTAAAATCTATAATGATAGATTGTGATAACGACACTCTTTTGTTGAAGGTTAAACAAAAAGGTGTCGCTTGTCATACTGGTAGAAAATCTTGCTTTTTTACAAATCTTAAAACCAATGAAGTTGTTAGTGAGGTAGAGATTGACACGACAAATGCTTATGGTGTAATTACTACTCTTTATCACACAATTCAAGAGCGAAAAAATGA
>JAOZVJ010000001.1:37063-61261 GCA_029938215.1 Arcobacteraceae bacterium
AATAAAAAACCCTTGCAGAATTTTCTGCAAGGGTTTTTTATTTTCGTTCAGCTAAAGTCTATACTCTAGCTTCTTCTCTTCTTTGTAGATATTCCCATTTGGCATCTACTCTTTTTTGCCATTCGGCAATTAAATATTCATATTCAGGTTTAAATAAATGTTTAAATCGTGGTTGAAATGCTAAATAATCTCTTACAGGAACTATATTTTTAGGTCTATAAGTGATATTAAATTCTGTTCCATCAATGATTTCATAAAGTGGAAATACTAAAGAATCAGTTGCTAAATCAGAAGCATCAATTGTTTGATGTGGTTGAAATTTCCACTCAGTTGTACAAGCAGACATAGCATTGATATATACAGGACCATCAGTATCAAGACCTCTTTGTATCTTTTTAACCATATCTTTCCATTTATTTGGAGCAACTTGTGCAACATAAGGAGCACCATGAGCTGCCATAATTTGCATCATATCTTTCTTGTTTTGTTTTTCACCATAAGAATCAGATCCAGCTGGTGTAGTTGTAGCACTAGCACCTATTGGAGTAGAAGAACTTCTTTGTCCTCCCGTGTTTGCATAGGCTTCATTGTCTAGACAAACATACATCATATTATGTCCTCTTTCAAAACAACCAGAAATCCATTGGAAACCTATATCATAAGTTGCACCATCTCCACCAAAAGCTATAAACTTAGGCTCTGGAGTATCTGCACTTATTTTACCTTTGTTTCTCAAAGCTCTATTTGCAGCTTCAGCTCCAGCAATTGCAGTTGAACTATTTTCAAATCCAATATGAATCCAAGAACAATCCCAAGATGTATGAGGATAAACAGCAGTACAAACTTCAAGACAACCAGTACTTGCACTTACTACAAGATTATCATTTGTTGCATTTAAAATTTCTCTTACGATGATTGAGTGAGCACACCCTGGACAAAGTACTTGCGCACCTTCAAATCTTTCAGCAGCCGTTGAGAAGCTTTTAAGATTTTTAATTTCTTTATTTCCTTGTAAAATACAGCTCATATTTTATCCTTGTACTTTATAATATTTCATTTCTGGACCTCTTGGACCTACCCATCTTTGGATGCAACCATTTAATTTTCCTGCTTTAGCTTCAGCATCAGCATTTCTGAAAATATCACATAAAATATTTACAGTCATATCTCTTCCACCCAAACCATAAATAATATCACTTACTAATGGTCTAGCAGGAGTATTTATTAATGCTCCACTAACTTCATTAAATAAAGCTCCAGTAGTTCCGCCAGGTGCTGCTCTATCCATACATACTATCGCTTTAGCATTTTGTAATTCATCTGCAATTATATCAAGTGGAAAAGGTCTAAATAATCTTGGCATCATTACACCAACTTTTAAGCCCTCTTTTCTTAATCTCTCAATTGCAACTTGTGCAGTTTCATAAGTTGTGCCTAAGGCTACCATTATAACATCAGCATCATCGCATTTATATTTTTCAACAAGATTGTATTTTCTACCTGTTCTTTTTTCCAAATCAGCAAATACATCCAAAATAACTTTTGGAGAGTTCATCATAGCATCATGTTGTTTCGCTTTATGCTCCATATGCCAATCTTCTTCTGTTTGAACTCCATGAGTTACAGGATTGTCAAAATTTAATAAAGAATTAACAGATTTGTATTCACCAACAAAATCATAAGCTTCTTTATCACTCATTGGAAATACATTTTGTGCTGTATGCGATGTCATAAAACCATCTTGATTAGAAATCACAGGAAGTCTTACATCTAAATGCTCACCAATTCTAAAAGCAGACAAAGTCATATCATAAGCTTCTTGAGGATTACAAGAATCTAACTGAATACATCCAGAATCTCTTACCATATACATATCAGAATGGTCACCATTTACATTTAGAGGAGCAGCTAACGCTCTATTTACCAAACATAAAACAGCCGGTATTCTCATACCACTTGCTTGATATAAAACTTCGCTCATAAGTGCTAAACCTTGCGAAGCTGTTGCAGTTGCTACTCTAGCACCTGCTGCTCCAGCACCAATACATCCTGACATTGCAGCATGTTCAGATTCAACCATTACAATTTCACCATCAACATAACCATTTGCATGAAAAGATGCATAGCCTTCAACAGTTCCAGTAGATGGAGTAATAGGATAAGCAGCAACAACATCTACGCTAGCTTGTCTCCAAGCTTGTGCATTTGCAGTATTACCATCCCAAACTTCTACTTTATTTAAGTCCATATTTTTTTTATTCATAGTTTGCTACCCTTACTTTTTCTCTGGCCACTGTTCTAGGGCATCTTCATTTTTTATATTTTCATCAAACATTACAAGTGATTTTGGATTTGTAGGACAAACTTCCGAACAAATTCCACAACCTTTACAATGATCATAGTCAACACCGACCATTTCTTTATTTCTTGAAATAATCGAAGTATCTGGACAAAATAACCAACAATTTTGACAGTCAATACATAGATCAACATTCCAAACTGGTTTTACAACTCTCCAATCACCTACATATTTATTGATTGAATTTGTTTCTGCATATTTTCTATCTTCAGGTAAAACACCTACAACAGACTCTTCAAGTTTGTTTTCAAAAGAATATACAGCCGCTCCTGGAATTAATTCATCCCAACCCTTATCCCAAATTGATTTTTCATTTGGAGTACTTTTTAAGTTTGGTACAACTCTAGTTGATAAATCTTTTTCTTTTGTCATTTTTATCTCCTATTGCACTTCATCGTATGCACGCTGAATAGCAATCATATTAGCATCGATAATTTTTTGAGGTAATTTTTTAAGAACTGCTTTCATAGCATCTTTAAAATCTTCAATTTCAAACATTTTTGATACTTTCATAAATGCACCTAATACAGGAGTATTTGGAATTGGTCTTCCAATAGTTTCTTGTGCTATTTTTAAACAATCAACTACAAATACTCTGTCTTCTATACCTTGCAAAGCAGGAATTAAAGAAATTAAATCTGCTTTTGGTAAATGAGAAGTGATTATATATTGAGTTGTATCTTTCCCATTCAATGTAATGTCATCTGTATATGCCAATCCTGGATCGATTACAAATACATAATCTGGATGCATATATTTTTCATGGTTTAAAATTAACTCATCATCAATTCTGTTATAAGCAGTCATTGATGCACCTCTTTTTGCTGAACCGTAAAATGCAAATGCCTGTACTTGCTTTCCTGTTTCAGCAACAACAGAACCTAAACCTTTAGCTCCTGTTACCGCACCTTGACCTGCTCGGCTATGCCATCTAATTTCTAGCATTATCGCTCCTATTTTTTTATGGTGTTTTTTACAACACAGACAACCGTCTGAGCTAATTTTAAATAAATAAAACTTATAATAAGCTTTAGGATTGATAGTTTTTTATCATTTTAACTGCTTCTAAGGAATCAGTAACAATATTGTCTGTAAAATTAATCAATTCTTTTTCTTTTCCATATCCACAAAGTACTGCTATTGCGTTAATTCCCGAATTATTAGCAGCAATAATATCAAGCTTCGTATCTCCTATCATAAATACATTTTTATTTGGTTTTAACTTCATATTTTCCAAAGCTTTTAGTATTGGTTCACTGTGAGGTTTTGGATTTTTTACTTCTTGTCTTCCTATAATAGTTTCAAAATATTTCATAATCCCTAAATGCTCAAGAAGTGGTATTGTAAATTTTGTAGTTTTTGTAGTTACGATTCCAAGTCTAGCAAATTTTGAAGCTAAAATTATTGACTCAATAGCGTTTGGCAAAAGCGATGTTTTTGTTTGAGATACTTTTCTATATTCTTTTTTATAACTATCTACAAAATTCCAAATAAGCTCTTTATCAACAAATAAATTTGCATACATTATGTCCAACGGATAACCAATCTCATTTTTTATATCTTCATCACTTCCTTGAAAATCAAAATTTAATTCTTTAAATGAATGCCTAAAACATTCTAGAATTGCATCCGTACTATCTATAAGTGTACCATCTAAATCAAATAATATTGTTTTTGTCATTCTTTTATCCAGTCCTTTTGATTGTGTGTTACTCCTATTAAAGAGTTACTTACATTTTTTATTTTATTGTTTACTGTAGTAATAGAATTTGGGATATACAAAAACAGATACGGCAAATCATCACTTATTTGTTTAAAAATTTCTTGATAAATAGATTTTAATTTTTTTTGGTCTATTGTTATTTCACCTTGCTCTATTAATTTATCTACTTTTTTATTTGAGTATCCTACAAGATTAAACCCGCCTTTTTTATCACTTTTTGTATGCCATAAAGGTTTCGCATCAGGCATAAGTGATAAGTTCCATCCTAAAACGATAGCGTCAAAATTTTTAGGATGAACAATAGTGTTTAAAAATGCTTGCCATTCCATAACTCTTATATTCATTTTTATACCTACTTTTGAAAGTTGGTATTGTAAAATTTCAGCAGCATTCACGCGAATTGTATTGTTTGCATTGGTAACCACTTCAAATTTAAAAGGATTTTTTTCATTAAAACCCATTTCTTTTAATAATTGTTTTGCTTTTTTAATATTTTGTATTGGTGTTTTTACTTTTTCATTAAAAGCAAAAGTTTTTGGCAAAAATGGACCAGTGCAAACTTTTCCATGCCCAAAAAATAAAATATCTACCATCTCTTGTCTATTTATAGCTAAACTTAAAGCTTGCCTGATTTTTAAATCTTTAAATTTTTTTCTTTTTAAATTAAAGCCTAAATAAGTATAGCCAAAACTAGGTTTTTCAAATATTTTAAAATCTTTTTTAAATTGTTTATTAATTTGTCTATCAATTTGAATTGGTGTTAAACTTCCAATATCTAACTGTTTTTGTTTAAGAGTATAAAAAGAAGTTGTTGAATCAGGGATAAATTTATATGATATTTTATCTATTTTTGGACAACCATCAAAATAATCTTTATTTGCTTCTAGAATAATATCTGATGAAATTGTTAAAGTTTTAAGTTTGTAAGCTCCAGTTCCTATTGGATTTTTATTAAATTTTGAAGTCATTAAATCTTTTTCGTCTTTTAAAATATGTTTTGGCAAAAGTCCAGTTAGCCAAACTTCTAAAGCTTTAAAATATGGTTGCTTGTAAGATATTTTTAAAGTATAGTTATCAATTTTCTCTACTTTGGCAACTTTTTCAAAACTGCTTTTTATTGGTGCAAATATTTTTGGAGAATTAATTGTCTCATATGTAAAAATTACATCATCTGCCGTAAACTCTACTCCATCATGCCATTTAATATTTTTTTTTATTTTTATAATTAATTGTGTCGGTGTTTCAAAATGATAACTTTGTGCCAAATCACAAACTATTTTTCCATCTTTATTGTATTTTAGAAGTCCGTTAAATATCCATTGTGATATTTCACTGCTTGCGCTATCTGAAGAAAGGATAGGATTTATTCTGCTTGGATTTGATGAAATTGAAAGATTTAATGTCGATGAAAACAATAAGGTTGATAATAAAAATAAAAAGATTAAATGTTTCATATTGAATTGTATATAAAAAAAGCTAAAAAGATTTCTCTTTTTAGCTTTGTAAAATAATAAAAAGTATCTATTATCTTTTTGAAAATTGAGGAGATCTTCTCGCTTTTCTTCGTCCTGGCTTTTTTCTTTCCACTTTTCTTGAATCTCTTGTTAAAAGACCATAAGGTTTAAGAACTGCTCTGAACTGCTCATCAAAAGCAACTAAAGCTCTTGAAATACCATGTCTTAAAGCATCAGCTTGTGCAGAATATCCACCACCTAAAGTTTTAGCTACAATATTTACAGATTCTAATTGTTTAGAAACTTCTAAAGGAACTCTTACTCTTTTTTTAATAGCTTCATGACCACCAAGCCATGCATCTAAAGATTGACCATTTACAGTAATCTCACCTTTTCCAGTTTCTAGCCATACTTTAGCTGTTGCTGTTTTTCTTTTTCCTGTTGCGTATATTTTTGCCATTATTAAGCTCCCTTAATCTGTGCAGTGTGAGGATGTTCAGCACCTGCATAAACTTTTAAATTTTTAAGCATTTTTGCACCCAATTTTGTTTTTGGAAGCATACCTCTTGTAGCTAATTTAAATAGCTTTTCTGGATTGTTTTCTAGCATACCAGACATTTTATGTGTCTTTGTAGAACCAAAATAACCTGAATGACTAAAGTATTCTTTATCTTCCATCTTATTTCCAGTAAATTTTGCTTCAGTTGCATTGATAATAATTACATTATCTCCACAATCAACATTTGGTGTAAAATATGGTTTATTTTTACCTCTTAAAATTGTTGCAACTTCTGTAATAATTCTACCAAATGTTCTACCTTTAGCATCGATTACTATCCAGTCTTTTTTAACATCAGCTTGATTTATCATTTTTGTAAATTTGCTCATCACTTATCTCCTTTTATAAATTAAGTGCGGAATAATAGCAGAGTAAACTTGCAAGAAGCTTAAATTAAGAATAATTTAATTTACGGGATCCAACACCTTTAATGGAATCAATGAATTTTCTTCGCTATCATTACCTAAGATACCATATTTACCACCACCCCAACAATACAATTCATCGTTTGTTGAGATACCGCAAGCTTGATACTGTGACATTGATATGCTTTTCCATTTAGTATTTGGTTCTCCAGAGGGATCTAATATTTTTTTTGGCACTGTTTCTTCATCCGTATTTGTTCCATTTCCTAAAATTCCTTCAGCTTGACCACTTTGAGAACCCCAACAATAAATATCACCCTGAGTTGTTAGACCACAAGAAGCATCATAACCAATAGCTATGCTTTCAAATTCATGATTCCCACTAACTTCCACAGATGAACCGTAATGATTATCAGTAGAACCATTTCCAAGTATGTAATTAGTTCCTTCTCCCCAACAATAAGTATTATCATTTGTATGTATCGCACATATTCTAGGCTTAGAACGAGCAGTACTAGCAAAAATTGCTTTATAATTATTATCGATGGTTCCGCCACCAGATATTGTAGTATTTACTTCATTTGGGGAAATTCCACATCCGTCCATATTATTACCACAAGCATACATATATTTTCCCCAACAATATGCTTTTCCATCCTTTGTCAATCCACAACTTCCGTATTTTGTTGTTGACACATAAGACCAATTTCCATTTTCAACAGATAAGTTAATTTGTGATGGATGTTTTATGGAAGCTTCTAAACCATCACCTATGCTACCGCTCCAGTTATATCCCCAACAATAAATATTATCATCGGTAGTTAAACCACAATTTACAGTTCCTCCATTTGATAGCATTTTCCATTTATATCCTCCAGCAACTTTACTAGGAACACGATTAGGCTCATCGCCATCGTCTCCCATTGAATCATCATAACTTCCCCAGCAATAAGCATCATCATTTGTATCAATTGCACAAGATGAAGAATTCCATGGATAATTATATCCATATCCTTTATTTTCCAGTTCTTTCCATTTTATAGAAGAAACATTATACGGATTTGATATCTTCTCTGGAATAAGGATATCTTTTTGTGATTCATTTGCATTGCTCCAATACATCCCGTAACCAAAAGCATAAATATCACCATTTTGAGTTAAATAGTAAGTGTTGTGCATAGAAGTTGCTACTGATTTTATTTTTGTTCCAGAAGAATCATTACCCATAGAACTCCAATTCCCACCACCTACATATATAGCTACATTTCCTGTATCTTTTTCAAATGCTAATTGTCCTATTATTCCGTAAGTACCTTGCAAATCATCAAGATTTGATACGACCTTATTGCCTTTTTCTAGTGTTTCGTTTTGACTCCAAGCGCTACCACTATAAATATACTCTGTAAAACTATTGTTTATAACTACAAAACATTTTTTATCTGTATCACTACAATCTGCTTTTGCATTTACGATAGTAGCGTTTGCATCTGAGCCATCAGCTATATCTTTTATCTTATTTATCACATCTTGAGCAACACCATCAAATGATATGGTTATATCATTTGATAAGGTAAGTGGAGATATTGTTTTATCTCTAGCTTTATCATCGAGATAATAATCTTCTACAAATGGTTGCACACTTCCATCAGTTATGTTACTGTTTATCTCAAACGAATTAGCCGTAGAAGTTATCGTTATAGTTGAGCCAAATAGGTTTGATTCTTGAAAGTTTTCATCTAACAATCCACTACTTTTAAGACTTACTATCGTTGGTGTTGATGAATTGTTTTCAAAGTGTATCTGCAAAGCTTCCGCTAAAATTTCCTCTTTTTTTATAAGTTTTTTTATCTTTAAAAGATTGTTTTTGCTTATAGCTAATTCTGCCCAACTACCACCAAAAAGTGTAACACCAGAAAAGAAGATTGATAAAATTAGTTTTTTCATTAGTTTTCCTCCAAAAGCACTGGATATGGCGTAGATTGACCACCTTTTCCAGCAAGAGACGAAGCATATTGAACACTTCCTATTATTTTTTGTGTATTTCCTAGCTCACCCCATTGATTTGCTCCCCAACAATAAGCTTTATTATCAGTAGTTAAACCACATACATGATATAAACCAACCGTTATTTTACTCCATTTATGTCCACCAGATACTGCCATTGGTATTGTTATATGACTAGATTCTGAAGTAAAAATTCCTGCTCCTGTTTGACCATTGTGACTAAATCCCCAACAATAAGCATCATCTTGAGTATCTATACCACAAACAGTCTGTGCTGAAAAACAACAATCCTCATTCGATTTTGAGGCACTTATTTTTTTCCATTTATGATCACCAAAAATATTTTTTGAATTTTCCATAGTGTTATATTCTGTTGTATCGCCTTGGGCATTAATTCCAAGTTGTCCGTAAAAATTCATTAATCCCCAACAATGAGTATCATTAGTATCTTTTCTTATTCCACAAACTGCTTCTACACCTCCTGCAAGTATTTTATAATCTGATACTAATGTTGGAATATGAGAATATTCATTATCGTCATCCCAATCATCATGAAAATCCCAATAATGTCCCCAACAATAATAATCATCATCCACAGTTGTGCCACAAGAAAATTCTTGACCAGATTGTATGTTTGTAAAATTATGATCGCCACTAATTATTGCAGGAATTCTATTGTTATCTTCAGAGTCATTACCTAATTGATATTTTTCACCTTCTCCCCAGCAATAAGCATTGCCATCTGTAGTTATTCCGCATGTATGTTCTTCTCCAGCAGAGATGGCTATCCAATTATGGCTACCATTAACTTTAATTGGTGTTGTATTATCCTTATTACCATTATCACCTAGTTGAAAATAATCACCTTCTCCCCAACAATAAGCATCGCCATCTGTAGTTATTACGCAAGCATGCTTTTCCCCAACGCTAAGAGATACAGCATCTTTATCGGTATCTATTGTCACTTTTGTTGGAATAAATGTATTTGTAGCATCATCATTACCAAGCCTACCTTCATCACTGTATCCCCAGCAATAAACTTTATCATTATTTTTTATTCCACAAGTAAAACCATATCCAGCTTCTATATCTTTAAAATATGATGTCGATACACCAGCAGATCCAGCTTCTTTTTCTGCTCTACATTGTTCATTTGTTCCACCATTAGATCCCTCACAACTCCAAATATAATATGAACCAACATTACTTACACTACTAGCCGTACCAATATTGCACAAATGATTATCTGGAGCATTTTCTGTATCAACATTTGCTGCCACTCCACATTGGGCATTTATTATTTTTTTTGCACTACAATTTACATCTGTACCATCGGCATCACCTACACAACTCCAATTAAAATTTTCACTATCTTCTGAAAGCAAAACAGCATTTCCTTCAGTACATAATGCTGAAATTATCGTTGGCAAAGATGCTATGCTAGTATTGTTTATAGATGCACATACACCATTTGACATTATTGTTCTTGTAGTTGTGCAGTTTACATCTGTGCCTGTTCCTGAACCTTCACAAGTCCAATTAAAATTTTCTTCGCTTGTTGTCATTTGTGTTCCAAGCCCAGCACTACATAAATCAGAAGTTGGAGCAATCGAAATTGGAAGATTTTCAGCAGTTCCACATATTGCATTGATATCTTCTCCTGTTTTTTGAACACCACAATTTGCATAGCCTCCACTGTTTGTTCCATTACAAGTCCATTTATAATAACCGCCAACATAAGATACCGTTGAGTTAGTTCCTGAGCCACAAAGATTAGTCGTTGGTTCAGAACTTACAGAACTTCCATCATGAGCAGACCCACAAAGACCATCCGCCGCAATAATACCTCCAAGTCCTTGATCGTTTTGATTGGCAATTGTCGCTTCCCCCCAACCATCATCATTTTTATAAAGTATTGTTCCATCCATTTTATATGCAACTGCCCCATTTAATGACATATCTATATTATTTATATCAACGCCATCGGCTATTACTATTGAGTTGCTATCAGCTGTATTACTTTTTATATATATTAGCTTAAAAGCACCATCCGTATAGTCATAAAAAGAAGTTTCTAATTTATTTTCTGAAATAACATAACATTTTCCAGTACCAGTACAATTGCCTACTTCATCCAATGCTATGACTATGCCATCATCAAGATAACTATCATATTCTTTAGCTACATCATCATTAAAATATATAGAACTACCCTTTCCATCTAAAAGATTTGCTTTTGTTGGTGAAAATGTATAATCCCTACTCGTTTCACTTAGATAATAATCATATGCAAAATTATCAAGATCCGTTGGTATATTTGTAATAATTTTTTGATTGGTTATTGCGATATTCCCACCAAAAAAATTAGTCTCGCTAAATTGTGCGGTTAGATATCTTGGAGTTTTTAGCTCTGCTATTGTTGGATATTTGCCTTCTCTTACCAAATACCGCTCAATTGCTTTTGCGATTAATTCCTCTTTTTTTATAAGTTTTTTAATTTTTATCAAAGTCGCCTTTTGCGAAAAAAAATCTCCAGCAGATATATTTTGTGTAAATATTAGCATAGTGCATATTGCAAATATTTTAATTAGTTTCGTTTTCATCTTAATCCTCCAAAGTTCTTCTATCAAAAATTTCTTTTCTTAACGAATTGCTTCCATCATTATAATAAATTCTATTTTTCGTATTATTAAATCTCTCATCATCATCTACAGCATCACCATTTTGCAATCTTTCATACAAATTTTGATCTTCTTTTCTTTTTCTTTTTTCTTCTCTTTCATTATATGTTTTTGATGTGCTAATTGTTAGTTGTGTTCCATCATCTGATACTTCATCTTTTTGTACATATGTTTTTGTAAATTCATTTGAATTTGATAAATCCAAACTTCCATTTTCATCCAATAAATCATTTCCATCTTTATCTTCAAAAAATTCACTATTATCTCTTGGATTTGTTTCATTGTCTTCATTGAAAGTTGCTAAATCAAATCTTGTAACTTGATCTATAGATATACCTTTTATCTCAGCTATAATCTCTTTTTGTCTTTTTATATTATCATATTTAGTTTTTTTATAAGTTATTTCTCGTGCTTTTTGACTTGTATCTATCATATCAAGACTAACATAAGTAATGCTTATTAAAACTAAAACTACTATTAATGCTTGCATATTAAAACCTCTTAAAAATTAATATAAAAAATTATATTGATTTGTAAAAGCTTTGCAACAACACAACCTGTTTTGGCTGTGTTGTTGTAAAAACTTAAATTTAGTTATTTGATTTTTGTAAATCTTTAAATCTTACAGAAAAAATACCATCCTCTTTATTTCCAGTACACTTGCCTAGAGTGGTAGTAGAAAGACCATCATGACCACTTGTAGTGTCATATCCAGAAGAAACACTTGTGCCTTGTGCAGTAATACAGATAGAAGTATTTACATCTGCTACTGGACTTAAATCATTTTTTAATTGTTTTTCTAAAAATCCTGCATTATCACCACCTAATTGATGAATATCTACAATAATTTCTGCTCGTTCACCTGTCGCAGCTGGCTTAACTGTTAAAAACATTTTATTTCCAAAAGATATAGATCTATATACTGCTGTAGCATTGCCATCTGCAGCTTCCCATTTTTCAGTTCCTATAGTACCTGTGCTAGTATCTGCTACTGGAAAAACACTGTCTCTCATTGTTTCATCTATTGCTTCTGAAGCAACAACACTACCAAGAGTCAATCCTGCTATATTATCACTTTCTAAAATCATAAGATTTTTAACACCATCTTTTATGTTATTTATTTCTGTCATAATCCCTGGTTTCATCGCTACTAATTTAATCGTATCTGTTGTATTTCCATACGAACTAAATAAATATATCATCGCTCCCGCGATTCCTACTACTGCTGCTATTAATAATGGCATTTTGTATCCTTTTTTTGTTTGTTTAATTTTTTAAAGCATATTTGCTTTAATAGTGTATAACACAACCGACAATTCCGTCAGATGCGTTGCCTATATCTTCAAAATCATTTTTATCACCGTTCAAGGTGGTCCAGTTTTGTTGTTTTTCCCCAAGATGTTTCCTTTCGCATATCTCATTTAATATGTAGCTTTCTATAAATATCACCTGCTCCATTAAAACAACATTATCAGAAAAGTCGATAAGAAGTTTCCAACCATCTGCACTTGTTGTTGGTATGATTTGATATTTAGTTTTTGTATCACTTTGCATTATCCAGTAAGAAGCGTTGTTGTCACCAATAGGACAAGTGATATTTTCAGCCAAATGACTTGGCATAATTTCTGTATTGTTTAAGTCTTGAATATTCAGCTCTTCCAATCCTTTTGCACTAGCATAGGTAGCCACCCACCCACTTAAATGATCTACATTTGAAGTGATAAGTTCAGTATATTTTTGATGATCTGAAGAACTGTTATAGTTACTTGATAAAAGTATAAAAGCAGATACTATACCAAAAATCATAGCTATCAAAAGTGGCATATTACTCTATCCTTTCACTAAAAGTTTTCTTTAGAAACGGAAGCCATATCTACAAATAAATTTTTGTTATTTATTCTCCCATACTTTTTATCGCTATTAGAACTATATTGCTTAGTAATTGTAACATACTTTCCTTTAATGAGTCCGCCAGAGACAATCTTTCCATCTTCTAAAAACTTAATATTATCGACATCTTCTTCATAACTATATACCAAAATTTCTCCTTTGTCAAAATAGTATTTTTCAAAAATTACTTCGTTTTCTTCCTCGACTATAGTCTCTTTAGGCTCTCTTTTCTTTGTTTTTTTAATTTGTGCGATAACCTTTTTTATCTTTTTTTCTTCTTTCAAAATTTTTGCTTTCGCGATAATCTTTTTAGGTTTTTTAATTTCTTTTTTATTTTTTAATTTTTTTGTTTCTATAGTAGCTTTTTTTATCTCTTTTTTTATCTCTGCAATTTTTCTTTCTCTCTTTAATATTTCGATTTTTTTTATTTGCGATTTTTTTATTTGTTTATAATTATGTAACGCAACCAATCTTAAAGATGACATTTCCAAATAATGTTTTAAATTGTTTAATTTTACACTTAAAATAATATGTTTTGATTCTATATTGATATTTTCAACTTTATAAATTGACAGATAATCGCCAATTGTTATTGTTTTTATTGGCTCTTCTTTATCACTTACTATTTCTGCATAAGCTTGATTGTTTAACATATACAAACTTCCAGCAAATAAAGATTCTATACCACTTCTGCTGATTGCTTTTTCTATATCATTTTTATTTTGATCTTCTATAAAAAATTTTACTTCTCTATTTTTTCTTTTTAATTTCATTTGAAGGTCTTGATCGCTTATTTTTTCTTGGACTTCTCTTCTCTTATTTTCTTTTTCTTCTCTTTTGTTTTTTACAAGCACTTCTTTCTTTTCGATACTATCTTCTACTTGCTTTAAAGCATTTGCTACTTCTTGTGCTATTTTATTTATTGTTTCTAATCCATCAAGTGCATCTGCACCAAATAGTGATGAAAACGATAGAGAAAGAACCAATATGTTTTTGAGAATTAATTTTTTCATTTTTTTCCTTTATATATATAAGTTACTACATATGGATTATCTTTTTTTTGTAATTTTCCAAGCAAAGAAAGTATTTTTTTAAGTGCTACTTCTGATGATTTTGAAAATTTTTGATTTTTATTTACATGAAAAGTAAATATGTATTTATTTAAACATATTTGTTTTTTACTAACTTTTGCAATACTAAATAAGCTTGATTCATTTATATTTTTTTTAAATTTTTCAATCTTTGCATAAATTTCCTCTTTTTTTGGATATTTTAAAATATATTCTCTCTTTTCTTTTTTTATTTTTTTTAAATCTATTTCTAGAATTTTATATTTTATATCATTTTCTTTTATAATTTTTGTAGCATCGTTGATTTTTTCATCTTCTTTACTTGTTTTATAATAATATATTCCGCCACTATATATAAAATATATTACAAAAATAGAGATTAAAAGCATTGTATATAATTTTATATGTATGTTGCTCATTTACAATACCTTATTTTATCAAATGATTTTTGTTCTCTCTTGATATCTTTTTTTATTTTTATTGTTTTAAATTTCATAGTTTTTATTTCTTTATTTAATGTTTTTAAATCATTTTTAAAGATTACAGAAAACATATTATTTTGAGCAGTATAAATAGCAAATAAAAAAATAACTGTTTGTATAGCGACATTAATTATTCTTTTAGTAAAAATTTTGCTTTCTTCTAAGAAAGGTACTTTTTTTAATTTTTTTGAAAAATCCTCTATTATTTCATATTCACTTGCACTATTTTTTAGCATTTCTATTGTGTGCAATTTATTTTCCTCTTTCGTTTCATCATTAAAAATAAAATAAATCTTTTTTCTAAGCGATAAATGTTTCGCTCCATCCATATCAAGTATATGTTTTAATATAGTTATAGTTTTATCAAGCTCATTACTTGAAAATGATCCAGAATTATTACTTTCGTATATCGCAATATGATCATGCAAAAGGATAAAATGACTCTTAGATACATAAAGCAATGATACATTGTCAGGCAAATACATTTTTGAGAAAATATTTATAGATTTTGCATTTAAAGTATCATCTGTTTCAGATTCGTAAATATATTTTTTAAATCTATAATATGAATAATACTCTTTTATTGTAAATTCTGGGTCATCTATAAAAGTTTCTTCGTTGCTTGTCTTTGTAGCAACTACTGAGATATTAGTGCTCAATATATTCTCCTGCTTTAATTGAAGCACAATCTTCTTTTGTAATAAATCCAGCTTCATATTGCAAATTTGCACTGTCATCTAAACTTATATAATCAATTGTATTGTTCATATCACCACCGAAACCTATTTTAAAAACAGCTATTTCTGTTATAGGTACTCGCCCTTTATATCCTTTTCCTTCGCAACTAACACAACCTACTTTTTTATATCCACCATTTTTATCATCTTCATCTTTTTCTTTACAATCAGCACATAAAGATTCTACAAGCCGTTGAGATACTACTCCTCTTAAGTTATCTGTAATATCACCTTCATTTATTCCTAACATTTTCAATCTAGGAGTTGAAGCTTCCACTGAGTTTGTATGCATAGTTGTAAATACAAGATGTCCAGTATTTGATGCAATAATGCTTTGTCTTGCTGTTTCTGGTTCTCTTGTCTCACCTATTAAAATAACATCTGGATCTTGCCTTAGCATATCAACAATTGCATCTGCAAATGAATATTTATAATCTTCTGTTGCATCTGCAAATTGACTTAAATCTTTTTGAAAATATTCTTCTTTTTGTTGCTCTACTGGGTCTTCTGCTGTGATAATATTTAAACCTTTTTTATTTAGCATATCTAGCAGGGTGTACATAAGCATAGTTTTACCAGAACCAACTTGACCAGTAATCAAAATAAGACCATTATAAAATTTTGTCATATCTTGTAAAGCTTTTTGCGATCGTTCACCATATCCTAGTTCTTTAAGTGCTTTTGTTTTAACTTTTCCAGTAGAAACTCTTAGAACGGCAGAAAATGACTCTTGTGAATTCATTATACATAATCTAAAAGCACACATTCTTTTTGCAACTTCTTCTTGTATGATACCATTTATAGTAGCAGTTTCACTATCTTCTTTATTTGCCATAATTGCTAATTTTCTTTTTATAACATTAGCTATTTTTATTGGCATATTTCCTTTGTCTTTCTTTTGTCCATCTACTCTAAACCATACAGTTCCCATTTTCTCATTTGTTTCTATATGTATATCTGAAGCATTTACCAAAACTGCTTGTTCTAAAATATTATTAATATGTTCTTCGATAGCTTCATCATTTTCACCATAATCTTCTTCAAAGCTTAACTTTTCATCCAACTCTCCAAAAAGAGCTTCCATAACAACTGGTGAAAAAATAATGATTTTTGAAAAATAAAAGTTATTTATTACTCCATAATCAATATTAAAGATATCTCTTATTGCGATAACTTTTGTATTTGTTTTTATTTCTGTAAGTGGCACCATATAGTGTTCATTACACAATCTTTTTTTATTTAATGGCAAGGAAGAAGAATTATTTTTATAATTATTATGAAGTTCTTTTATAGATTCTATATAAGTATAGCCATATTTTTTTGCAAATTCTTTATATTTTTCTTCATCTGCTAAATAATCTTCTTCCGTTAAATTTTCAGTGGCAATTGCTCTTTGTGTTTTTCTTTTTTCTATTAATAGATATTTTCTTTTAATATTTTTAAAAAAATCATTTTTGTTTTTTAACACTTTCAAGAAGTTATTTATTTTTCTTTTCATAATACTAACTATACATACTTTTAAAAGTAAATTCACTTGAAATCACAAGTAAAATATCGTTTGAAATTAACACAATAGCCATGATAGCAGTACCCCAAAAAATAATTTTAGAATATGATATAAAACCTTCCAATTTTCTTTCATACATAAGACCGCAAGTTTCAGATAAATCATCAAAAGCCATATGCATATTAATCCTTGATAACTCTGCCATCCTTATTTCGCCAACAACCAACTTTGGGAAATGACTTTTTTCATATACCGTATAATATTTTCTATGTTTTTTAATATTTTGAGATATTCTATAAAACATATCTCTTACTGACTTAAGATGATATTCTTTTGAAAGCATTGTACATACATTGTACATAGGAATACTATTTTTCAATAAATTAGCCATAATTTTAAAGATAAATCTACCATCAGAATATGCCTGTAACGGCAAAAATTTATATAACAATAATGTTTTAAATTTATTTAAATATGTATAGCCACCAATAATAGCTATAAATAAAAATACAGATATGGATATGGATATAGTAGTGAATTGGTGATTAAAATATGGAGGAACTTTTATAAAATCTCTAGCTTGAGCATTAAGCTCTGTTAATTCAGCAATTTCTTTTTCCATACCCGGAATATACATATGAAGTCCTATCAATATACCTATCAAAGCTAACAATGGAGTGCCTATATTTTTTAAAACAACACCATACAGTCCGCTTCCCTCTTTAGATAAAGTTCTTGCTACTTGCATTCCATCAATTTTTTCTTTTGAACTTTTAATGATTGTTAGTTGAAATCTATCAATTATTTTGTAACGAAACAAAATATATTCTAAGTCATCTTTTCCTCTTCTTATGTCATTGATTATTTTTCTTAACTTTAAATAGTATTTTTTTGATGAAGATTTTTGGTCTTCTGCAAAGATCTCCAATGCACTTGTTATGCTTTGACCTTGTTTTGTCTTATTTATAAGATACGCCATAAGAAGATCATTTTGTACTTTCGTTGCATTAAAGTTATCTAAAAAAGTCATTATAAGTGTCTAATCTTTTTTAATTTTACAATATAAAGAATTTCTTTTCTTACATAATCTTTATCAGTATTTCCGCCTAAAACAAAATCCTCATAAGGCAAAATACCATCATATGTTTTTGCATCATCATGAGTAATAGTAGAGCCTATAAAAATTCGCTCGCCTTCTAATAATTCAATAGATACATTAAATGATTGTTTTGTAACTGTAGGTAGAGTAATTAACTGATCTCCTAAGTTTTTTTCTTCTAGTTTATTTGTTTTTGAAATATTTGGAACAACAGTTAAATAAGCTTTATCATCAACAATTTTTGCTGTAAGTATGATAGAGTTCCCATCTTCTATTTCTTCAATTTCTGCTTCAGTTGAAGTTGTAGTTTTTCCGTCTACTTCTTCTTCTGTAGTTTTCATATTAGAAATAATTGAAGTTTTTGTTGAATGGTTTCTGGTAGTTGGAATATTGTTTTTAAGATATATAACTGAATTATAAAAATTTACTACTCTTCCCGTTTTGCTTGATAAATTTAATCCCAAATCCCCATCAAGATTAACACTGTTTGATATAACTTTTCCAGACCTTGTTGCTACAGATGAAGTTATACTTCCCAAATCAAGAGCCGTACTTGAAGCACCACCACTACTAAGATTAAGAGTACCACCAATTCCATATTGACTATTTTTATTTAAAGCAAGTTCTACTACTGTAAATTCTATTATAGCTTCAGATTTAAATCCATCCTCATAAGTCGTGATTATTTTTTTTACATCTTCGTTTATTTCATTTGTTGTATATGCGCTTATTATTCCTGTTGTTTTGTCAATATCAAAAGAAGAATCTTTATCTTTTTTTACTAGATTTTTTATTATTGTTTCGATTTCATCATATACTGTAATATCACTTGTAGATTTTAATTCAGATGTTGAAGTTTCTTCTTCTCCTTTGCTTTCTGATGATGCTGATATCTCAATTCTAGGAACTCTAATCGTATAAACATTATTTTTATATTTATTTATACTTATGATTTTATTTCCATAATCTATATCTGTATAAACATTGTTTATTTTTTTAACAATATCAATAGCATTTAATATACTAGATACAGAAATATGATGTTTTTTTGTATCTAGTGTAACATCTTCATTGTTTACAATATTAAAGCCAGAAGATTTTGATACTCTATCAAGAAGTGCATCAGAAGAAACATACCCAGAAAAATTAAATTGTATTTTTGAAAGTTTATTTTTTTCTTTGAATTCTTTATTTGTAATTGTAACGACAGAAACAGTATTTGTTTTTTTGATTACAATTTCTTTTCCAGATGTACTTAATAAATAATCATTAAGCTCTTTAATATTGTGCAATTTAAAACTGCTTGGAAATATAGAAATATCTTTATCTTTTAAAATATACACATTGCCATCAATTTTACCTATCTCTTTTAAAACAGAAGATAACTGTTTATTGTTATTTATACTTACATATTCTTTTTTAATAATTTTTTCTTCTTCTGTATTAAGAAGATGAAGTTTTGAAATTTTAGTTGCATCTTCCGAATTGTAACTGCTATTTATATCATTATAAAAAAAATCATGAGACTCTGATGTTTTGTATGTGCTACCTAAGCAACCGCATAGTATAAAAGACACCATTAAAAATTTGGAGATATTAATTAAAACATTATTGTTCATCTGTATCCTTTATGTAATAAATTGAAATCATAAAACAATATCATAAAAAAGTTTTATAAAAGTTTCTTTCTAGTTTCATTTGCTCAAGCAAATTTAAAAATAAAAAACATTATAACATTATTAATTTGATATTTTTGCATAAATAATGTATAATGCGCCTATGTTTAATAAAGATTTTCTAAAAATTTTAACTGTTTTGTATGTAGAGGATGATTCAAGCATAAGAAATGCCCTTACTACAATATTTAAAAAAGTATTTAAAGAAATTATAGTATGTGTTGATGGGAAAGATGGTATTGACAAATTTAAAAAATATAAACAAAATGGATATGAAATAGATGCGATAGTAAGTGATATCAATATGCCAGAGATGAATGGACTTGAAATGCTTGCTCAAATTAGAAAATTAGATTCCGAAGTCCCTGCGATTTTAACAACAGCACATGGTGAATCAAATTTTTTAATGCAAGCTATAAAAGTAAATGTCTCTTATTACGCTTTAAAGCCGGTAAATACACCACTACTATTAGAAAATATACAAAAATTTTGTTTAATAAAACATCATAGAAATTTAATAAAAAGAAAAGAAAAAGAGTTATCCTCATATATTGATATCATTGGAAATGTAGCGACTATAATAAAAATAGATCAAGAAGGTGCTTTTATAGAAGCGAACAGTCTTTTCTCTGAAGTATCTTTATATACAAAAGATGATATTAAAAATAAAAATATTAAAGATGTTACGCACCCAGATGTTTTAGGAACAGCATACACTTTTATGCAAGAAAAAATAAAAAGTGGTCATAATTGGGAAGGATTGTATAAAAGTATAAATAAAAATGGGGATGCTTTTTATTTAAAAATAACCGCTATTCCTGAATTTGATGATAATTCAAATGAAATGAAAGGCTGTACAATTATCGGATTTATTGCCACAGAAGATGAGCAAGAAAAAAGAGGAACTATGCAAAAGGTTCGTCAAAATATTATTTCACAAAGAAAAAATGAAAAACAATTAACCGATAAAATAAAACTATTAGAACATAAGCAAAAAAAACTAGAATCTAACGATTCAAGTTTTATTCAAGGTACTCTTGAAAGATATAAATCTAAAAATACAATATTATTAAATCAGTTAAAACATTATGAAAAAGATATTTTTGATTTGGAAAAAAAATTAACAAATATACATGAAGTTGCAAATTCTAAAAGGTATGAACTTATGGATAAAAATAAAACTTTAAAAAAAGAAAATGAAACACTTAAAGACAATCTTCTTCATTGTCAAGGCAGACTTACCCGTTTAGAAAAGAGACAAAAATGACACCTTTTAAACAAAAATTTAAGATTTAAACAATACAATTATAAGAAAATAATCTAAAAATTATAAAGGCTACAAATGGATATTCAAACTATTAAACAAATAGAGCAAGGGAAAGCACAAGCACAAAGTTCTGGATATACTAGACTTGCTATTGCGTTTTTATTTATAGCTGTTGTATTCGCATACAGTTCATTTTCGCATAGTGATATACAAAACAATACTTTTCTAATAATTGGTGCTGTATTTGGAGCATATATGGCGATGAATATTGGCGCGAATGATGTAGCAAACAATATTGGTCCTGCTGTTGGTTCAAAAGCAATAACAATGTTTTGGGCAATAATTATTGCAGCTATTTTTGAAGGAGCAGGAGCAATTCTCGCTGGTGGTGAAGTTGTAAAAACAATTAAAAAAGGCATCATAGACCCAGGTATGATAGAAAATCCTGAAGTTTTTATTTGGGTTATGAGTGCCGCACTTTTAAGTGCCGCTATTTGGCTTAATCTTGCAACTTCAGTTGGCGCACCAGTTTCTACAACCCATTCAGTTGTTGGAGGCGTTATGGGAGCTGGTATAGCTGCTGCTGGTTTTTCGATAGTATCATGGGGGACAATGGGAAAAATAGCCGCAAGTTGGATAATATCGCCTTTGCTTGGTGGTGTTATTGCTGCTTTATTTTTATATTTTATAAAAAAGAAAATTGTTTACAAAGACAGTATGATTGAAAGTGCTAAAAAAATAGTGCCTTTTTTGGTAGCTATTATGATAATGGCATTTTCTACCTATCTTATGCTTAAAGGTGTTAAGAAAATCGTAAAGGTTGATTTTGCTACGGCTCTTTTTATTAGTGCGATTTTTTCTATAATAGCCTATTATTTTGTAAAACCAAAAATAGCAAGAACAGCACAAAAAACAGAAGACACAAGAGAAGGCGTAAATACTTTATTTACAATTCCTTTAATTTTTGCAGCTGCTTTACTTAGTTTTGCTCATGGTGCAAATGATGTAGCAAATGCCATTGGTCCACTTGCTGCAATAAATGATGCTGTTGTTTATGGTGGAATATCAAATAAAGCTAGTATTCCATTTTGGGTTATGTCTGTTGGTGCTGTTGGTATCGCTATTGGTCTTGCACTTTATGGTCCAAAACTTATTAGAACTGTAGGAAGCGAGATAACAGAACTTGATCAAATGAGAGCATTTTCTATTGCAATGGCAGCCGCTGTTACTGTTATCATAGCTTCTCAATTAGGCTTGCCAGTATCTTCAACACATATTGCAGTTGGAGGTGTTTTTGGCGTTGGTTTTTTACGAGAATATTTAGATAGTAGCGAAACTGTTTTTATTCAAAATGTAAGAATAAAATTTAAAACAGATAAAAAAGAAATAGAAAAATTACAAAATGAATTTAATAAATTAGAAGCTATAAATAAAAAATCAAAAAAAGAATATGAAAGAATAGTGTATCTTTATAAATTAATTGACGAGAAAGAAGAGCTGGTTAAAGAAGAGAAAAAAGAATTTAAATCTGCAAAACAAATAAAATATGTAAAAAGAGATGCTGTTAAAAAAATTGTTGCTGCTTGGATTATAACCGTACCTGCTGCCGCTATATTATCGGCAGCTGTATTTTTTATGATAAAAGGAATTGTATTTTAATATTAATTAACTATAGTGTATAATATTCGATAAAGGTAATTTCGAAATGACAAAATATGATTTTTAATATATTAGCTATCAATGATGCTCTTGAACTAACCAACATAGAGGCTTGTATAAAGTCTTTGGATAATAAAGAGTTATTTTTAGCATCAGATGCACATGGTGTTGATTCAAAGCTAAAATCATATCCAATTCATTTAATAGTTTTAGACTTAAATATAGTAAGTTTAGAAAAATTATCAGATATATTGGAAAAATCAGAAGTTAACAATATAGAAATACCAATTTTAATAAATTCAAATAATAAAACAAAAATAGATAATAAACTATTAATATATGATTGTGTTGATAGAACTTCAAATCAAGAACTATTTTTTAATAAAATTAAGTTTTGTCATAGTTTATACAAAAAAGAACTTCAGCACGAAACAAATATGCAAAGGCTTTTGTATATAGATAATTTAACGCAACTTCCAAATAGAACAAAACTTATAAAAGATATACAAAATAACGACATCAATATAATATCTCTTGCGATTATAGATATTAATGCTTTTAAAGAAATCAATGATTTTTTTGGGCATAAAATAGGAGATAATATTTTAAAAAGTGTGGCACTTATTATTAAAGATATGATTAAATATGTTAATGATAAAGTGATACTTTATAAATTTCCATCAGATGCTTATTGTATTGCAAATAAGGTTTTAGAACAAAAAACATTTCAGGAACTTGTGATTTATATCCTTCATGCAATAGATAATGAAATTTTTAGAGAAAGTTTGCACGAGATTGACTTAAGAGCTACAGCAGGATTAACATTTTCAACAAAAAACAATAAACTCATAACTGCAGATATTGCTTTGCAAGCTGCAAAAAAAGATCATAAAGATTATTTGGTTTTTTATGATGAACTTGACAATCTTAGAGAATATCAGAATAATATGCTATGGTCAAAAAAATTAAAACAAGCTTTAGAGAAAGATGATATTATTGTTTATTATCAACCTCTTGTAAATAATATTACCAAAAAAGTTGATAAATATGAATGCTTAGTAAGAATGGTAGATGAAGATAAAATAATTTCGCCATTTTTCTTTTTGGAAATTTCAAAAAAAACAAATCAATATTTTAATATTACAAAAACAGTAATCGAAAAATCATTTAAAGAATTTGAAAATTTACCGTTTGAATTTTCGGTAAATGTATCATATGAAGATATAGAAAATGAAGATTTTTTAGATTTTGTAAAAAAAAGATTTAAAACATATGATGTTGCACATAAAGTTGTGTGGGAAATATTGGAAGATGAGGGAATAAAAAACTATGATGTTTTATTAAATTTTATTAGCGAGGTTAAAAGTTTAGGATGCAAAGTGGCTATTGATGATTTTGGAAGTGGCTACTCAAATTTTGAACACTTACTAAAGATGGATGTTGATTATTTAAAAATTGACGCGTCTTTGATTAAAAATGTAGCAACAGATGAAAATAGCTACAGAATAGTAAAAACTATTATAGAATTTGCAAAAAGCCTAAATTTAAAAACAATAGCAGAATATGTAGAAAATAAAGAAATCTTTGATATAAACAAAAGAATTGGGAGCTACCTATTCTCAAGGATATTATTTTGCAGCTCCTGTGGCAAAACCTGACCTTTATA
>JAOZVJ010000007.1:0-1248 GCA_029938215.1 Arcobacteraceae bacterium
CTAAATTTTCAAATTGTTTCATTTCTTCGATTAAGGCTTTTGGAGCTACTACTACACCATTTCCAATTATATTGATTGCTTTAGGATTTAGAACACCAGAAGGAATTAAATGTAAAGCAAATTTTACACCATCTACCCAGATAGTATGACCAGCGTTATGACCACCTTGACTTCTACAAACCATATCATAATCAAGTGCTAGTTTATCTACTATTTTTCCTTTGCCTTCATCGCCCCATTGAATCCCTACAATCACATCTGCTTTGTTCATTTTTAATCCTCTAATATTTTTAATAAGTTATCTGTATATAATGCAAATCCAAGTGAGCGGAGATTGTTTGCATTGTATCCGCCACCTTTTGCTATGGTTAAATCGTCTTTAATTACACGATAATAAACATCATCATAATATTTCATTGCACTATAATAAAGTGGTGATACTATCGTGTTTTCATAATTAACATTATTTGCAATTTTATTTAATTTTTCTAATTGTGTTTTTATATTTGATGGCATTTCATTGATTATGTTTTCTAAATCTAAAGATGTTTTTACATAAAGAAGTTTTGTTAGCCAATCAATATTTAATTCAAATAATTTTGATATTTCACCATCTTTAAAAAGATCTAAATCTATATTTAATTCTTTGCTAATTAATATTGGTATATTTATATTTGCTATTTGAATAATTGGTTTAATATCAAGTAAGTTTAAAATATCAGCTGTCATATTTATAATATCACTTATGTTGTCGTGCTCAATCCATTCGCATCCAATTTGATATTGTTCTGTTGATGGATATGAAAAAATAGGTTGAATATAAAACCATTTTTTATGACTTGTTGTTCTTCCTAGTCTTTTTGTAATAATTCTTACAACATCAAGCGTACTATCAGCCCTTAATGCTACTTGATTATTTGACTCATCGCTTATAGTAATTAATTTTTTTGTATCATCAATACTTTGATGTTGAGAATATGAAAAATTTGGAGTTATAATTTCTTCATATCCAATATTTTCAAAAAATTCACTAATTTTTGCTTCTAAATTTCTTTTTTGTTTTGCCAATTTTCCAAAATAAAGACGGCTTCCATTTGGTATTTCATGTTCAAAAATCATAAAACAATCCTTTGAATTATAGATAAAAAATTATTATGTTGCTTTATAACTTGTTTAGTTTTTATCAAAATATTCCTTCATAAAAATTTTATTTGCTGTTCCATCAAAATCTCTTATTTTTAAGTCATC
>JAOZVJ010000007.1:1348-22811 GCA_029938215.1 Arcobacteraceae bacterium
TGCTCTTAATGCTGTTTTTGCATAAAGATTTTCAAAACCATCTTTTTTGATTTTTTCTAAAATAGCACCAAGCCCTATTATTAAAGTTGTCGCTGCTGTGTAAGCTGTAGTATTTTCTTTTTGTTTTTTAATTTCATTTAAAAGATTAAGATAATATCCTGCTGGTTTTAATTCTATTTTAGAAACAGCTTTATCGCTAAATCCAATCATAGAAAGCCCAGGAGGAAGCATAAGCGCTTTTTGACTACCAGTTATCAAAGCATCTATATTTGAAGTGTCAATTTTTTCAACTCCAACAGCCGTAATACCATCTGCTATTATTGTAATATTTTGGTTAAATTTTTTTACTTCTTTTGCAATTTGTTCAACTGGATGTCTTAATCCACCAGCACTTTCACAAACTTGAATAAAAACAGCATCTATTTCATTGTCGTTTTTAATAGTATTCAATACCTGCTCAACTGACGCAGGAGTATTCCATTCATATTTTAATTCAGTATATGGGATCTTATGAGCTTCACAAATTTTGCCAAATCTTTCACCAAATTTACCAGCGTTTATTGTCAAAGCTTTTTTATGGGTAAGATTTGTAACACAAGCTTCCATAGCTCCTGTGCCACTTGAAGCTAGCATTACACACTCTTTCATTCCAAATAATTCCAAAAGCAACTTGCGAGTATTGGCAAAAATTGTTTCAAATTCTGGCGTTCTATGGTGCAAAGTTATATCTGACATTGCAGTTCGTACAAATTCTGGTACTGGAGTTGGTCCTGGAGTTAAAAGCATAAAAACCTCAAATTATTTTATTATATATTTGGAGATTATAGTTAAAATGTTGTTAAAAAATGGTTAAGCCCAAATGACTAAGAAAAAGTCAATAGTATAAAAATTTAGGCTTATTGAGAGAAATGCAGCATATTCTAAAAAGAATATGTTGCAGTAAATAAAAATTTATCGTAATCGTCAGTATTAGTTTGCGCATCAACATCTACATATAAAGCAGATAAGCTAATATTATCATTTATAGAATAATCAATTCCAGCATTTAACTCTTTTTCTTTAGAATTTTCAGCATAATCAGTTGTACCGTATATTAGATTTAATGAAAAATCGTTTATTTCATAAGATGCTGATAAATAAGAAGTATCCGCATTTAATTCATATACTTGGTTACCATCTTTTAGAGGATTTATATTATCACCTATTGTGTCCATCGCACCTATTTCCCCGTCATTGTCTGTTTCAATATACCCAGCATTTAAATTTAATTTTTCAATACTTCCTCTCGCTTCAAAATGAAAAATAGAGCCATCTGCTGTATTCGCAACCTCTTCACTGCTTTTCGCATAGTGTCCGGTCAATCCAAACATATCATTATCATAATCAATCTTAGCTCCGTACCAATTAGCTAAATCATCCGCATTATAATAGTATGGATTTATTATAAAATTTTCAATACCATCATATTTTACATCAGCAAAACAAACTCCATCATTTCCATTTGTTTCTTTAATTTTTACCAATGCTTCATCTGAATTTGCTTTCATAAATTTGTCAGTATGACCTACTGTTAAAGTAGTATTTGGAATATTTTTAATAACTGCTAATAAAGCATAATGAAAATCCCCAATCCATTCAAGATCTATTTCTTGTCTTCCTGCAATTACCGCAAAATTATCATCTTCATAAGAAATATTTGCTACACCAAATATACTTCTAGGATCGCTTCCATCAGAGTAATCATCACTTCCTTTTTCGTAAAAATCTTTATTTGCTCTAAAACCAACAGAAGCTTTAAAATTATTAAAACTTGCTGTTTCATAATTTAACCCAATTGACCCCATATCAAAACCTGTATCTGCATTTGTTCCTTTATTGTTTTGATGTTCAGAATAAAATGTAATGTCACCGCTAAATTTCCCATCTGTAAAAATATCATTTATTTTATCATCTGCCAATATATTTGTGCCAAGCAATGCAATAGTTGTTGTACTTAGAATTATTTTTTTCATAATATAGTCTCCTTAAAATTAAAGATAATGATATCCATTATCAACTTAAGTTAAAATAAGTTTATGGATGGATTAAGGGCATTGGTAAAAAGATTGAGAATGAAAGTGGTTAATGATATTCTTGAAAATATTATTGATTAAGGGTATAAAATAAAATCATTCTAAAATATACCCTTGATTTGGAATATTTTTAATAGTATTTTCTGGTAATTTTTTTCTTAAATTTTTAATAAAAAGTCTTAATGCATTTTGGCTCATAGGTTTATTATTCCATATGTCGCACTCTATTTCATCGTATGATACAATTCTTTGATGATTTGCAAGTTTTTTTATAAATAAACATTCTTTAAGACTCAAATCAAAAGTTTGATTATTGAATGCTACTTGGCTTTTTTCTTCATCAAAAATAAAATTTAATGACAAATTAGATTGTTTGGTTTTTAAAAATTTTTTAAAAACATCGAGCAGTTTCTTTTCATTTAAAGGCTTTATTATGTATTCTATAAGATTTAAAGGTATGCTAGATAATAAAAATTCTGTATCAGTATGTGCTGAAATTGTTACTATAGAAGTATTTTTATCATTTTTTCTAATTTTCTTAATTAATTCAATTCCATCCATATTTGGCATTTTAATATCTGTGATTATTAGGTCAGGTTTATTTTTTTGATACAATTCTAAAGCTTCTACGCCATCAGATGCAATATAAATATTTTTAAATAAAAGGTTAAAAAATTCGCCAAAATTTTTTCTTATTCCTTTTTCATTTTCTACAAATAATAGGGTATAATCTTTTAGTTGATTTATAATTACTTCATTCAAGAAAGGCTCCCAAGGTATGAATTGGTTTGGATATAAAAATATATCAAAAATTATTATGATTACAACAATTTTAATAATTTTATCAAATACAATATTAATATCACTTTTTTATTACAAAAATCAAATAAACGAATATGGCGAAAACTTAAAAACTTTAGAAAAACAAACTTTAGAAAAACAAAAAATAAATTTAAAGAAAGATATAAATACAATTATAAAAATGATTGAATTTAAATACTCAAAAGATGATTTAAAGAAAGATAAAATAAAAGAAGAAATAAAACTATGGATTAGCTCAATACCTTTTAATGAACAAAAAAGTGATTATATTTTTGTGTATGAATTGATAAATAAAAATGGTGGAGATGATTTTGCAAAAATGATTATAAATCCAAACAGAATTGATCTTGTAGGCAAATGTATTTCTACAAATTATAAAGATATAAATGGATTTTGCTTTAGAAAAAAGTTTTTAAATGATATTAATATAAAAGGCGATTCTATCGTTTCATATTCTTATAAAAAAACTACAAAAAAAATAGAAAATAAAATATCTTACTTTAAATATTATGAGCCATTTAATTGGATAATAGCAAAAGGTGTGTATAGTGATGACATAAAGCACGAAATGATACCAAGAGAGAAATTTTTAAAACAAAAAGTTATAAGACAAATCAAACAAAATATTTTATCTTTTATATTATTTTTTATTATTGCTATTATTATCACTTATTTTATAGATAAAAAAATTCAAAACATAATAGAAGAAAAAGAGGCGAAAGTAAAAAAAACTACCAGAGCTTTAGCTGTTTTGAACAGAGAACTAGATAGCAGAGTAAAAGTAGAAGTTGAAAAAAATAAAGAACAAGAACAAATCTTAATACAAAGATCAAAATTTATAGCTTTAGGAAAAACCATCAGTCTAATAGCACATCAATGGAGACAGCCGATAAGTGAATTGAGTGCGATTATATTAAATATAAAACTTCATCATAGGCTAAAAAAATTAGACTCAAAAATGATGAATGAAAAAACACATGAGATAGAAACTTTACTGGAATATATGTCAAAAACTATTGATGATTTTAGAACATTTTTTAAACCGAATAAGATTAAAAAAGAATTTTATATATACGAATCCATCAAAAGAGTGCTTGATATATTAAAGCCAATGCTGAGTGAATACAAAATAAAAATATCTCTAGATATAGATGAAACCATAAAATTAAATAATTTTCAAAATGAATTTGAGCAAGTTGTATTAAATCTAATTTCTAATGCAAAAGATGCAATTATTTCTGATGATATAAAAATACCAAATATTACAATAAATATCTATAAAGATGATCTAATACATATAGAAGTTTGCGATAACGCAAAAGGGATAAATGAAGATATTATTGATAAAATATTTGAGCCATATTTTACCACCAAAGATGAAGCAAACGGCACTGGTATCGGGCTTTATATGTCAAAAATAATTTGTGAAAAAAATATGGGCGGAAAATTGGAAGTTGAAAGTAGCAAATTTGGAAGTCGTTTTAAAATAAAATTTAAAGTTTAATGCACAAGGATATTAATCCCCATACATCAAATTCGGTAACCAAAGTGAGATTTCTGGAATATAAGTTACAAGTAGCAAACCTACCAATATAGTCATAGACCAAGGAAGAGAATATACTACAACATCTTTTAAACTTGTTCCTGTAATTCCGCTCGTAACAAAAAGGTTGAGCCCAACTGGTGGCGTTATCATCCCTAGTTCCATATTTACTACAATTATTATTCCAAAGTGAATTGGATCAATTCCTAATGCAACGGCTACTGGTAAAAGCAAAGGCACCATTATCATAATAATTGCTGATGGCTCCATAAAATCACCTGCAAAAAATAGTAAAATATTTACAAGTATCAAGAACATTATTGCGTTTACATCCCACTCTAAAAGAGTAGTTGTAATCATTTGCGGTACATTTTCTAAGGTTAAAAAATGTGCAAATATCATAGCATTTGCAATGATAAACATAATCATAGCACTTGTTTTTGCTGATTCTAAAAATATATTAAATAAATTTGACCATTTAATATCTCTATAAATAAACATTGAAACAAAAAAAGCCCAAGTAGCCGCAACTGCTGCTGCTTCTGTTGGAGTAAAAATACCACCATAGATACCACCAATAACAATAATAATTGTCATCAATGCCCAAGAAGCTTCTCCCATCTTTTTAAGTCTTACTTTAAATGGTTGTGGCTCGGTTCTTTTAAAACCAAGTCGTTTAGCTCCAACATAAGTAACAACCATCATCATAATACCTATCATAATTCCAGGGACTATTCCTGCCATAAAAAGTTTTCCAATAGAAACTTCAGCAGTAACGCCATATACAATCATAACAATAGAAGGAGGTATCAAGATACCTAAGCTTCCTGCTGTTGATATTGTTCCTATCGCATATTTTTTTGGATAACCTGCTTCTTGAATAGCACCAAACATAATAGAACCGATAGCCACAACTGTTGCAGGAGAACTTCCACTAACAGCTGCAAAAATAATAGATGCAAAAATAGCTGCGATAGGAAGACCACCTGGCATATGACCTACAACAGATTTTGCAAATTCTATAATTCTATTTGCACTACTCCCTTTGCTTAAAAGCTGACCCGCAAGTATAAACATAGGAATAGCCATAAGTGAATAATGATCAATTTTTTCAAACATCATAGCAGATATTTCAATAGGATTAACATCCGTAAACAATACCAATGTTGCAAATGTTGAAGCTCCTAGAGCTATAGCAATAGGAGAGCCAATGACCAATAAAAATAAAAAAGAGATAAAAAGTATTGCTACACTCATAACATACCTGCCGTTTTCTTTTCAATTTCTTTTAAAAGTTTTTCATTTTCACCTTGAGCCATTTCTGCTATAATCATTTCAGCTTCACTATTTTTTAATACCTCGTTTGCAGGTGTTTTAATAATTTCTATAATTTTTTCAATTACTCTAAAAACACCAAATAAAAACGATATAGGAATTACCAAATAAACTATCCACATAGGAGCTTCTAAATCTATCGACATCTCTTCTAATTCATGAACAAATAAAACATACTCGTAACCATAATATGCAACAGCTGATAAAAATATTAGCGTAATTGTATGAGATAAGAGCAGTAGTTTTTTTGCAATTGATGAGCTTACTTTTTCAAGAAGCATATTTATACTTATGTGTGCATCTTGTTTAAAACAATATGCTGCACCAAAAAATGTACTCCAAATAAAAAGATATGCAGTAAGTTCTGATGCCCAAGTTAATGAGCCATCAAAAACATATCTTACTACAACATTGCCAAAAGCAAGTGCAACTCCGGCACTAATTCCAAAAGCTGCAATATAGCGATTTATAAAGCCTATAGTCTTGTCAATAATATTAAACATAATTATTTAGTATTTAATGCGCCTTGAATTAAATCTTTACCAATTTTTTTGTTGCTATAAAATTTTGAATAAATTGGGCTAACAGCATCCTTCCAAGCTTTAATTTGAGATTTATTTAATGTATGAACTGTTAATTTCCCAGATTTTTTAGCATAATCTTTAATTTGACCTAATTGTTTTGTATTTAGTTCTTCAGCATAAATTCTTTCTTGTGCTGTTGCTTCGTTCATAGCTTGAACAACATTTTTTTGTAAATCTTTTGGTAATGATTTCCAGAATTTTTTAGACATAACAACCAAATAACCCAAATAACCGTGATTTGTTAAAGTTAAGTGTTTTTGAACTTCATGAAACTTTTTAGTAAAAATATTTGAATTTGTATTTTCTTGCCCATCTATTACACCTTGCTGAAGTCCAGAATATACTTCACTAAATGGCATCATTTGAGGATTTGCTTTGATTGCTTGAAATTGTGCTTCAAGAACTTTTGAACTCATAATTCTAAATTTTTGACCTTTAGCATCGCTTGGTTTTATAAGAGGATTATTTTTTGAAGTTGAAAGTTGTTTGAAGTGATTATCCCAAAAATTAAGAGCGATGAAGCCTTTTTTGTTTACCATAGCTTTTAACTTTTCACCAACTTTTCCATCTTGAACTCTATGTAGATGACCCATATCATTAAATAAAAATGGTAAATCAAATAAAGCAAGTTGAGGAACTAGCTTACCAAATTTTGAAAAACTTGGTGCTGCCATTTGAATAGAATTTAATCTAAGTGCTTTTAATGCTGCATTGTCTTTGTATAATTGAGATGATGGATAAACTTGTACATCAATTTTTCCACCGCTTAATTCCTCTAGTCTTTTTTCAAAGAAATCTGCTGCCTTACCTTTTGGTGTATTAGCACTTACTACATGACTAAATTTTAATGTATAATCCGCTGATAAGGCTGCCGTAGCCAAAACCGCACTTGCTATTGTCCCTACGAACATTTTTTTGCTTAGATTTATCATAATTTTTTCTCCTTGTTTATTTTTTAAATCTGTTTCTTATTCTAAAAAAAAGATATGTAAAAATTATGTATAAAGTAATTTTTAAAAAATTTAAAAGAAAAAATGATTGTTTATGTTTCATTTAGAAACAATTAAATTCTATTATTTTATTTAAGAAGATATTTGTTACAATTACGCATAAACTATACGCATAAGGATGAAATATGACCATGATTTATAATACAAATGCAAAAAAGAAGGCTGCAAATCTAAGTATTAATTCCGATCTTTTACAACAAGCAAAAGATTTGAAAATTAATATCTCTAGTAGTTTAGAAAAAACATTAGAAAAAATTGTCAGAGAAAGAAAAACTATTGATTGGCAAGAGGAGAATAAAGATTTTATAGAAAAATACAATAAGGATGTAGAAGAAAACGGTGTATTTAGCGATGGAATGAGGCTATTTTAATGGCACAATTTGATGTATATATAAATAATGGTAAAAATAAAAAACAAATACCTTATCTGCTGAATATTCAAAATGATATTTTAGAGCATTTATCTACTAGAATTATTATTCCATTAGCTATCAATAAGCCATATGAAAAGATTATTCATCCTGAATTTACTGTAAACAATAGTAAAGTTATCATGCTAACAACACAATTAGCTGGTGTACCAAAAGATTATTTAGGGCAAAAAGTTTGTTCTTTTGAAAATAACAGAAATGAAATAATTAATGCTATTGATTTTTTGGTAACTGGGTTTTAAGATGAGTAAGAATATGAAAAATAAAATATTAGAAATAATAAAAAAACGACCATTGATAATAGACGGTGCTATGGGTACCGCACTACAATCTATGCAAATACCTCAAGATGCTTGGCTAGATGAAAATGGAATTGATCAAGAAGGATGCAATGAGCTTTTAAATGCTACTGCACCCAAAGTTTTAGATGAAATTCATACTGCTTATGCAAAAAGTGGTGCAGATATGATAAAAACAAATACTTTTGGTGCTATGGATTGGGTGTTAGATGAATATGATATGGGTCATAGGGCTTTTGAATTAGCAAAAAAAGGTGCTAGTATCGCAAGAGAAGTTTGTGATAAATTTAGCACATCAGAAAAACCAAGATTTGTACTAGGCTCAATAGGACCTGGTACTAAGTTGCCTAGTTTGAAACATATTGATTATGATACTATGTATGATGGATACAAAGAAACCGCTTTAGGTTTAGTTGCTGGCGGAGTTGATGTATTTTTACTTGAAACTTGTCAAGATCCATTGCAAATAAAATCTGCAATTCATACTTTGCAAGATAGCGCACCTCAAATTCCAATTATGGTTTCGGCTACTATTGAATTGTCTGGAACTATGCTAATAGGTACGGATGCTACTACAATAGCTACTATTTTGGAGCCGTTTGATATTCTATCTTTAGGGTTTAATTGTGGAACTGGACCTGAGCAAGTCAAAAAACATCTTGAAATTTTAAGTGAAGTTAGCAGTAAACCTTTGTCGATACATGCAAATGCAGGACTTCCACAAAATAAAGGTGGCTATACTTTTTATCCAATGCAACCAGAAGAGTTTGGCACTATTCAAAAAGAATTTTTAAATTTTGATGGTGTTTCATTTTTAGGTGGTTGTTGTGGAACTACACCAGAACATATTAAATCTTTGGTTGAAAAAACACAAAATATCACACCGAAAAAATCTACAGGAAGTCATCCGATGTCTTTGGCTTCTTTGTTTTCAACTGCCGAACTTAAACAAAATCCAGCACCACTTTTGATAGGTGAGAGAAGTAATGCAACGGGAAGCAAGGCTTTTAGAGAATTGCTTAAGGCAAATGATTATGAAGGAACTTTAAGCGTAGGACAACAGCAAGTACGGGCAGGCGCTCATGTGATTGATGTAAGTGTTGGGTTTGCAGGTCGTGATGAAACTATTGATATGAATGAAGTTATTTCACTTTATGCACAAAAAATACCACTTCCTCTTATGCCAGATAGTACTCAGATACCAGCACTTGAAACAGCTTTGAAATTAATAGGTGGTAAACCAATTATAAATTCTGTAAATCTTGAAGATGGAGAAGAGAGATTTGATGAAATTTGTCAGTTAGCAAAAAAATATGGTACTAGCTTAGTTTGTCTTGTCATAGATGAAAAAGGAATGGCAAAAGATACAAAAAGAAAAGTTGAAATTGCTAAAAGAATTTATGATTTGGCTACTAAAAGACACAAAATAGACCCTAGAAATTTAATATTTGATATGCTTGTGTTTACTGTAGGTAGTGGCGATGATGAATATCGAACTGCCGCTATGGAAACGATAGAAGCGATTAGGCAATTTCAGAAACTTCATCCAGAAGTAGGTACTACTTTGGGACTTTCAAATATCTCTTTTGGACTTCATAAAGATGCAAGACTTTATCTAAATAGTATTTTTTTACATCATTGCGTAAAAGCTGGTTGTACAAGTGCTATTGTAAATGTGAAACATTTAGTACCTATAAATAAAATGAGTGATGAAGATATAAAATCTTGCGAAGATTTATTATTTAACAATCAAAAAGATGGCGACCCACTTTTTGCATTTATAGAGCATTTTTCAAATGTAGAAGCAGTAGATAATAACAATGATGAAGAGTATGAAAAATTAAGTGATGAGCAAAAGATAAAAAAACTTTTAATAGATGGAGACAAAGAAAGACTTGTCCCACTTGCGTTGCAGTTGAAAGACACAATGGCACCAGAAATCATAGTAAATGAGTGGTTAATAGATGCTATGAAAGTAGTTGGAGAACTTTTTGGCGAAGGAAAAATGCAACTTCCTTTTGTGCTTCAAAGTGCAGAAACAATGAAAACTTGTGTAGATGCTTTAAATCCTTATTTGCCAAAAATTGAAAAAGCGAGCGAAACTGTCTTGGTATTAGGTACAGTTAAAGGCGATGTTCATGATGTTGGTAAAAATCTTGTAGATATTATTTTAAGTAACAATGGTTTTAAAGTGATAAATATCGGCATAAAAGCAGAAGTTGAGGATTTTATATCTGCTATAAAAGAACATAATGCAAATGCTGTTGGAATGAGCGGATTGCTTGTGAAATCAACAAATGAAATGAAAGCAAATTTAATAGAATTTAAAAAACAAGGGATAGATATACCAGTGATGGTAGGAGGGGCAGCACTTACTAAATCTTTTGTGGATGATTTTTGTCGCCCACATTATGATGGTGCTATCTTTTATGCTAGAGATGCTTTTGATGGCGTTATTACTATGCAAAGAGTTGAAGCTGGTGGAGAACTTGACACTCAACTTGCTGGAGATAAAATAGCTGTAGATGAAAAAGTAAAAATAAAAAATAAAAAAATTGAGTTTGATAAGCAAATTCATGCTCCTACTCTTTTAGAAAATAATCATAATTTTAATCCGCCATTTTGGGGAAGAAAAATTATGGCATCGCCAAAAACTTCTTTTGAAAAATTAATTGGCTCTGATGTTTTAAAAGAGTTAGCATTTAAGTGGTTAAATCATAAAATCCTTTTTCGTCAGCGATGGGGATATAAAAAAGGTAAACAGAACAAAGAAGAATTTTTAAAATATGAAGAAGAAACTGTCAAGCCTATTTATGAAAGAATTAAAGAGCAATTTTTAAAAGAAAATTTGTTTGAGCCTATCGCACTTTATGGATATTTTCCTTGTAAAGCAAATGATACCGTTCTTGAAATTTACAATCAAGAACATACTAAAATAATAGCTTCTTTTGATTTCCCAAGACAAGCAAATGCTCCGCATAGATGCATAACAGACTATTTTAAAAAAGATGAAATGGATGTGGTTGGATTTGCCTTTGCATCTTCTGGACACAATATAACACCTTTTGAAAAAAAGATTTACGATGATAGTAATTTTAGTGAATACTATTTAGTCCATGGGCTAGGCGTGGAGTTAGCAGAAGCAACGGCGGAAATTATTCATAAACAAATTAGGCTTGACTTAAATATAGTAAAAAAAGAAAAACCAACTTTAAATGATGTAAAAATGAGTGGCTATCAAGGATGTCGTTATAGCCCAGGATATGCTGCTTGCCCTGATTTGGCGATGAATAGAACTATATTTGATTTGCTTAAACCTGAAGAGTTTGATATAAAATTAAGTGAAACTTTTCAAATACATCCCGAGCAATCAACCTGTGCAATAATAGTGCCAAATGACGAGGCTAAATATTTTAATATTTAAATCAGAATTTTCATTGTACAGTTTTGGTTAAAACTCTACTGTACCTTCTATTGAAAATTCCGCTTTAGGATCAAGCTCTGAATGGCTTAAAATAGCTATACTTAAACCAAATTTTTCAAAAATTTCAGAAATTCTTTTTCTTAAACTTGGATCTATAACCATTGAGACTCCAGATACATTTTTATCTTCAAGACTAGATATTAATTCTCTAGTTTTTGTTACTAGGTTGTTAATTTCTGAGATACTTAGCATAAGATGACTAATGCCATGTTGCTCTTGAAGTTTACCCATAAATTCTTGCTCTAATTCACCTTTTATAGTAATAATACGCAATACCCCATCATTGCCTTTAAATTTATTTGTAATAAGTCTAAACAATTTAGCTCTTACATGTTCAAGAAGTATATCTGGGGCTTTTGTAACTTCTGCAATATCAGCAATAGCTTCTACTATTGTAAGCATATCGATAATTGGTATATTTTCATGCAATAAATCTTTACAAACTTTTAATAATACGCCATAAGTTGCTACTTTCATTGCTTCCTCAACTACTACTGGGAAATCTGCTTTAAGTCGTTCTATAACATCAACTACATCTTGTCTAGTAATGATATCTTCGGCGTGTTTTTTAATTGTTTCTGAAATATGTGTAGATATAATTGTAGGAGCATCAACTACAGTAAAACCTTTTTGTAATGCTTCATCTTTTAATTCTTCACCTATCCATGTGGCATCAAGTCCAAAGACAGGTTCCTTTACTCTTTTGCCTCTAATAACAGCTCCTCCTATCCCTCCCATTGCAAGCAACTGATTTAATTCTACATTTCCTTTTGATATCGGTATTCTTTTTAAATATAAACAATATTCATTTGTGCCTAATGTTGCTTCATCTGATATTCTTATTTGTGGTATTACAAACCCAAGATCTCCTGCAATAGTATTTCTAATACCTTTGATTTTATCCAATAATTCACTATCCCCTCGAATTAATTGTAATAATCTAGCTCCTAATTTTAATTCCAATACTTCCATTTTCATAGTTCGTTCTAAAGTTGTTTCTTCATTTTGAATATTAGCTTGAGCTTTTTTCTCCTTAATTTTATCAACATCTGTTAAAGTAGGTTTTGCTTTTTGTTTTTGTTCTGGTTTAAAAAATCTTGTAAAGGCGTTATCTTTATTTTCTTCAATCATATAAATAATATATCCAGTTCCTGCAAGTAATATTCCCATAAATATTAAAATACCAGAAGGAAATCCCGGTATCATAGCAAATAAAAACAATCCAATACCAACCATAATAAGAGATCGGCTATCTTTTGCTAGTTGTGCAATTGATGCACTAGCAAATTTATCTTCATCTGCATTTGAGCGAGTTATCATAACGGCAGTTGCTGTTGAAAGTATAAGTGCTGGAATTTGTGCTACTAGTCCATCTCCTATAGTTAAAATTGTATATATTTCTCCACTTTGAGCTGCTGTCATATCATGCTGAAACATACCTATTAATAAACCCCCAATTAAGTTTACAAAAGTAATAATAATACCAGCAACAGCATCACCTTTTACAAACTTTGATGACCCATCCATAGCTCCATAAAAAGCAACTTCACCTTGCAGAGTTTCTCTTCTTGTTTTTGCCTCTTTATCATCAATAAATCCAGCATTTAAATCAGCATCAATAGCCATTTGTTTACCTGGTAATGCATCTAAGCTAAATCTTGCAGTAACTTCCGCTACTCTTGTAGCACCTTTGGTAACAACCATAAAGTTAATAAGCACTAATATAATAAAAATTATTATACCAATTACCATGTTTCCACCAACCACAAAATCACCAAATGCCGTAATAATATCACTAACTGCATCTGGACCATTATGGCCCTCGCTTAAAATAGATCTAGTCGTCGCAATATTTAATGATAATCTAAATAATGCTAATATTAAAATAAGTGTCGGAAATGTTGATAAGTCAGAAGGTTTTATAATATATAAAGAGATAAGTAAAATTAAAAGTGATAAAGTTAATGAAATTACTAAAAAGAAATCCAAAAAAGCTTTGTGCAATGGTACAATGATAATCATAAGAATTGCAACAAAAAGTGCAACCATTACCAAATCTTTTGAAAAAATCTTTTTTAAACTCATATATTATTTAGACTTATTTAATAAAATTTAATAAAGACAATGAATGCATTTTTGAAACAGTTGAATAAAGTGCTTGATATGTCATCTCTAAAGATTTTGATTGCATTGCAAGTTTTGATAAATCAGCACCACCAATTTCTTGAAATAAAATATTATAATGCACTTCTTTTGTTTCAATTTTTTCCAATGCTATATTAAAAATATTGTTTCTTCCTCCAAGCTCCGCATGTCCTATGTTCGTAGCATCATATTGTTTTGATGTATTGCTAAGCATAGTTCGTAAAGTTGCTTCTACTTCACTTGATGAGGCAACTGCGCCTTTTGTTCCGTCTACATTGGTATTATAACCATTTAAAGCATTTATTACTATATTTAAATCATCAAAATAGTTATGCTTTGCTTCTAAAAATCTATTTCCAGTAATTAATCCAGATGCTATTGTGTATTTTGGTGGTGTTCCAGCATCATTTGTAACCGCTATTTCAACAAGTGGAGTTATTAGTGTACCATTCTTATCATATCTTTGAACAGTATTTTTTCCAGCATTAAACTTCCATTCCTGTCCATCTTCATCTATAATTCTTTCTGTTTCATAAAAATTTAATTGTTCCCCTTTGCCAGCCGTATCGCTATTATACATAAGAGCATCATAAGCAGTAACGCCTCTTTCTCTATAAGTCCCAGGTTCAACTGCAACTTTTCTTAAAACTGCATTGCCGTCAAATGATATTTTTCCATTTGTATCAAAATTTGCATCTTTTGTAAATGTTTGTATAGTTGTGTCAGAACCAGCAAAAATATATTCACCATCAGTACTTGTGTTTGAAATTGAAAATAAATTATCCCTAAGTCCTGCAATATTTGTAGCCAAAGCAATTCTAGAACTATCATCCAGTCCTGCATTTAAAGATTTCATTAAATCAACTTTTATCCGATCTATGCTATCTTTTATCTCACCCATAGAGCTATCAGCAACATTATTTTGTGCAGTTGTTTTGTTTATTTGAGTTTTTAAACCACCATATACTCGAATATTATCTTCAATATCTAATAATCGAGAATACAATACAGAATCATCACTTCCATTTTCCAGAACTTTTCCTGTACTCATCTGGTATGATATTCGTTCATTTTCAACATTTAAGTTTGTAATACGATTTAACATATGACTAGTCATATCAATCATGGGACACCTCCATAAGTTGGTTTACAGTTGTTTGAAAATTTTGAAGTTCTTCTACGCCTTGAGTTAAAAATATTCTTATTTTTTCTTTTTTATCCAAAGCTTTGTCAAGCTCTTTGTCCATACCTCGCTTGTATGCACCTACTCGAATTAAAACTTCATTCTCTTTTATTAATGATAATACCCTTTTTAACTTTAAAAAACTATTATACTGTTCTTTTGAAATAACCTTGTCAATAACTCTTGAAGCACTTTGAAGCAAATCTATTGGAGGATAATGTCCTTGTTCTGTAAGTTCTCTGGTTAATACAATATGACCATCCAATATTGATCTACTTTGATCTGATATTGGATCACTCATATCATCACCATCGACAAGTACGGTAAAAAATGCAGTAATTGTTCCTTTTGAATTTGAACCAGCTCTTTCCATAAGTTGTGGCAAAAGTGAAAAAACTGATGGTGGATATCCTCTTGTTGCTGGTGGTTCGCCACTACTTAGTCCAATCTCTCTTTGAGCCATTGCAAATCTTGTAATAGAATCCATCATCAACAATACATCATGACCTTTATCTCTAAAAAATTCTGCTATTGCCATAGCTGCAAATGCTCCATATTTTCTCATCAAGGCAGATTCATCTGAAGTTGCAGTTATGATTATGGTATTTTCAAGATTATTTCCAAGATTATAATGTATAAATTCAGGTATTTCTCTACCTCTTTCACCTATTAGGGAAATTACTTTTATTTGAGCTTCACATCCTTTTACAATCATTCCCATTAACGTAGATTTTCCTACGCCAGAACCAGCAAATATACCTACTTTTTGTCCTTTCCCACAAGTTAGCATAGAATCAATAGCTTTTATTCCTGTTGAAAATTTTTGATCTATAACTCCTCTTTCAAGTGGAGACATCGCGGTTTTATTAATTGGAGAGTTTTCTTCAAGATTTTCTATTCTTCCTTTGTTGTCTATTGGTTCTCCCAAAGCATTAACAATGCGTCCCAAAAGTCCATAACCACAGGGGATAGTTAAACCATCTTTTTGTAAAAAAACTTTATCATTTATTTTAAAACCGTCTATAAAAGAAAAAGGTATGATTGTAAATCTCCCTTCACCAATAGATGCAACCATTCCTAAAACTTTATATAAATGTTGTTCCGATTCAATTCTTACAATATCGCCAATTGCAACTTCTAATCCATTTGCATTAATATTAGTACTGCTTATATTGACAATTCTTCCAAAAGGTACAAATAAATTATTGTCTAACTTGTTTAAAATACAATCTAAATCATTCATTATAATTTATCACACATTTTTTTATAAAAATTATCTGCTTTTTTTAAAGCTTTACATTTTTTTATCGTTTTTTTATATCTTCCTTTTTTGCCCAAATACTCATACATATTTATCATCTCATAATAAATATTTGCTAAATTATTATCGTTTATATTTCGTGTTTGCTTTAGTGCTGTTTCTAAATATTCTAAAGCTTTTTTATAATTATCATCAAGTTTTGCTTCTCTTGATAATTCAAGCTCAACAAAAGGAGAATAAACAAAAGCATTCATTTCTTTTTGTTTTTTATATAAACTGTTTAAAATTATTTGTGCTTGTTCTTCATCTTTATATTTTTTAAGATATAAATAATATTGGTAATAAAAGTCAATTATCAGTGGATTATTTTCATTTGCCTTTATATATTCAGGATGTTTTTGTGTATATCTAAAAAATTGTTTCATACTTGATGCACTATTTAATTTGCCATACACTAAAAATCTATACAAAAACTCTTTTTCTTTAGTTTTTTGATTGTTTACCATATCAATTTTTTGAACAAAATCATATGCATCATCTGCTTTATTTAATAATAGGGCAATTTTTTCTAAAGACAAATAAAGTTCTGAATCCCTGCTACTACTAAAAGCATTTTTTGCTATATCGTATGATCTTTCATCAGGAATTTCAGTTAAACATTCAAAAAGCTGATTTCTACTTTTTTGATTTTTAATTAATTTTTCTAGCGCCTCATCTCTTACAACATATAAAACTTCTGATAATTCTAAGCATTTTTCATTTTCTAAATAAAATTTTATCATATTAGCATTAATCATATCAAATATTTCAGTAATATTTTTATATCCAAAACGCTTTGCTATAGTATCAGATATTTTTCTATAAATTTTTTTTGTTTTATTAATATATTCATAGTTTTGTTTTTTGGCTGCATTTAGTAATTCTTGTAAAATAACTTTTTGTTCCATTGCTTCAGAATCCAAATATCTTTTTGATACCTTGGAAGGCTCTATTTTACCCTCTCTCATAAGAATTTCATCCAAGCCCATTCTTACTTGTTCGTAATATGGTGTTTTGTTTTTTCTTGCTATCAAATCTTTGTATAATTCTTTTGCAGCCATCATATTTTTTTTATTTTTACCTGCTATTTTCATATAAGTATTGGCTAATTTAAATTTAAACCTATCTGCACTTTCTAGTTCTACAGCATTATTTAAAAGCATTTTTAAAATATCTACAGCAAAATTAGACATTCCAGCATCTACTAGCTTATCAACTTTTTTTAAGGCTAAAAAACTATCTTTGGCATAATATTGAATATTTTTTTTTAAAACTTTTCCAACTAAATTATAAGCTTTTTCATGCTGTCCTGCAAAAACATATACATCAAATAATTCATCTGCTACTACTGTTGCTACGCCGATATTATTTGTTTTAACTAATATTTCATAAAGAGTTTCTATGGCTTTTTCATATTGTCGTTTATGTATATCAATTTGTGCTAATGTGATATTTCCATATGCTTGAGATATTGGGTCATCAAATATTTTTCCAATTGATTTTGCATAATAATAAGCTTCTTTTGGCTTGTTTGTGTTTAAATGTAGTACTACTAAAAGTCTATAAGCTTCTAGCAAATCTTCTCTTTGAACTTTAGAAGTATTTATTCCATCTTCAAGCAGAACTATAGCTTCTTTTATAAACTTAATACCACCTCTTTTATATAAAATATCCGCATATAAAACAATAATATTTGATTCTAAAATTTTTAATCTATTTTTTTCTTTAAATTTTATTATTTTAAAATAAGCATCTTCTAGTTGACCTTCTCGTACAAGTCTTTTTATTGTTTGTAATTTGTAATTTCCTGACAAAATCTTCTTTTTTTTAAATTCGGAGATTTGTTTTTTGTCTTCATCTATAAAACTATAATAAAAATCTTTCGCATTTAAGGAAATTGACATAATAAATAAAAATAGTATTTTTTTAAACATTTTGCTTTTTTCCTTTCTAATTATTATTCTTTAAATTATATATATAACTAAATATATCTGCAATTGCCTTATAAAATTCTTCAGGAATTTCTTCTCCAATATCTATTTGATCGTGAAGTGCTCTTGCAACTGCAGGATTTTCTATTATTGGTATATCATTTTCTCTTGCTATATCTTTTATTTTTAAAGCTATATAATTAATACCTTTTGCTACCATTTTTGGTGCCGAAGACTTTCCTTGTTCATATTTTAAAGCTACTGCATAATGTGTAGGATTTGTAATAACTACATCAGCATCAGGAACATCGGTCATCATTCTTTGCATGGACATTTTCATTTGGATACTTCTAATTCTACCTTTTATTTCAGGATTACCATCCATTTGCTTATGCTCATCTTTTACTTCTTGTTTTGACATTCGTAAAGATTTTATATAATAGTGTTTCGTAAAATAAAAATCCATTATAGCAAAAATGATTACAATTAACAAAATTGCAGATAAAAAATATAAAGTTAATTTCATAATTGAATCAAAAGATGCTCCAATACCCATATCCATCATTGATAAAATATCATTTGCTGTAAACATTATTATTACGCACATAACTACAAATATAATAAAAAGTTTCGCCATAAGTTTTAGTGCTTCTAAGATTTTTTTAAAACTAAAGACATTTTTTATTCCGCTTATAGGATTGATTTTTTCAAATTTAATTTTTAAAGGTGTAAATACAAATCCAAATTGCATTACATTAAATACAAAAGCCATTGCAAGTACTAGTATAAAAAAAGGCATCAAAGCATAAAGTAAGGAGGTAACAACTGTATATGAAATAGCAAAATAAACAGTGCCATCCATCTCTTGTCCAATAAAACTAAAAATATATAACATCATTTTTTTTAATTCTATAAACATTTTTCCAGAAAAAAACAATAAATATATAGAACAAAAAAACAATACAGCAGCTCCTGCAACTTCTGCTGATTTTCCTACATTTCCTTCATTTTTTGCATCTTCTACTTTTTTGGAAGTGGGTTCTTCTGTTTTATCATCTTCATCATCTGCCACAGTTTGCTCCTTCCCTTTTTATTGAAATTTATTTATAAAATATGCCGTAAAAGAATCGGCAAATATTTCAAGACCAAGCATCATAAAGATAAAAATTAAAGCAAATTTAATTTGAAAAGTTACTACAAACGGAGAGAATGCTGGCATTGATTTAGTACCATAGCCATAATAAACATCTAAAATAAAACCTATAAAAAATAGAGGGAACGCAAACGCAAACGCAAACGCAAACATATTTCTTATTTCAAATATTGCCATTTTTATACCATCATATGAAAATAAATCAAAAGATCCAAGAGAAATCATTCCAAAACTTTGACTTAGCATCATTAAAGTTACTTCGTACATTCCTGTTTGAAAATATAAAACTAAAACAATCATATATAAAAGCCTACTTACAATTCCTTGCTGTGTTCCAGTTGCTGGATCAAACATATTTGCCATAGATAAAGCTGTGGCATAACCTATTAAATCGCCAATAATTTGTATAGAAGAAAAAATAATTTGTACCAAAAATGAAGCAACTAGTCCAAGAGTAATCTCGCTAAGCAAAGATATTAAAAAAAAATCTTGTGTTAAGACACTATTTTGATAATCAATCAAAGGAAATAAAAAGACTGAAAGATAAAAAGATACTGCTATTCTAATTGTTGGATTAACGGATGTATGTCCAAAAACTGGCATAAATGCCATAAAAGATAATACTCTAGCTAATAGCAATGAAAATGCTAAGACAGTTTGCTGATCAATTAATGAAAATAAAGCTTCCACTTTACATATAATCTTGTGTGCTTAAGTCTTCTTCATCAGTAGTTGTGTTTTGCTTTGTTTGCAAATCTTGTTCTTCTTCATTATTTTTATTTTGTTCTTGCTTAAATTGTTCAAAAGAACTATTAGAAGAATCATTTTGCATACCAAATTCTAATGATACACTTGATGAGTTATCACTAAAACTTTTTTGCAATGCACTATGTAAAGAATTTTTATTATCCACAAAAGCTTCCAAAGTTGTACTGTTTGACATATTCATAGAAACACTAATACTTTTATCTGTCTTATTACTTTTCATCATAACTGAAATGCTTCCAAGATTTGCAGGGTTTAAATTCATTCTAAATGCAGTTACTGGAGGCTTATAGTTTAAATATGTATTTCTTGCAATTTCTGACATAAAACTCCCAAGCTTTTGTCTTGCTCCTATTATTTTAGATTGTATTGTTTGTGCAACGCTATTTGATACTTTTACTTCAATAGCATCTTCTGGAACATCTTGTGTTGATTTATCATTAGTTATTTTATCTAAGCCATCTATATTTTTATTTTTTGTTAAAATTATTTTATTTAAAATATTAGTTGTAGTTTTTATATTATAAGACAAAGTGTCTTTTTTGAAAATTTCTTGGCTAGGCTTTTCTTCTTTAGTTTCTATTTTTATATCTTCGGCATCAAGTTTTAAAATATCTGCACTTTTTTTAATGCCAGCAACAGTTTTCGTTTTTTCTAATACTTGTTTGCTTTCAGTTATTTTTTGAGCTCTTTCAATTTCATTGGAGTTTTTTTGTGAACTTAAAAACATATTGGCAGACATGGTGTCTTTTTCTGGGATTTTTATATTTGATTGTACTTGATGTTTGTTTTCTGTTGTTTTTGAAGTTGTTTGTGTTTGTTTTTCTGTAGGTAAGTCATTAGAGGTTAAATTTTCTGATTGATTTGGTAAAATCTTCTTAATAATTTTACTAAAAAGAGATGATGTTTCTTCTTTGTTTTCTTCTTTTTTCAGAACACTACTGTCTTCAGTTATTATTGTTTTTGTTTCTTTAATTTCTTCGATTTTTTTTAAATCGATTGTTTCTTTTTTATCTTCTTTAATCTCTTTTGTTTCTTTTGTTTTGTTGTCTGTATCTAAAATTTTTGCTTCAGGCTCTATAGCTTTTTTTGTTTTTATATCAGATATTTCTTTTTTAATATCTGTTTTTTTTGTATCTGTATTTGTAGTTTCTTTTTTATCTTCTTTAATCTCTTTTGTTTTATTGTCAGTTTTATTATCCGTATCTAAAGTTTTTATATCTTTTAAAATAACTTTTTGAGTTTTTAAATCTGTTTTTTCTTTTGTATTTCCAACTTTTTTTGTATCTACTATTTCTTTTTTTTCTTCTTTGGTCTCTTTTGTTTTATTATCTGTATTTAAACTTTTTGTTTCAGGCTCTATAGCTTTTTTTGTTTTTATATCAGATATTTCTTTTTTAATATCT
>JAOZVJ010000007.1:22911-31645 GCA_029938215.1 Arcobacteraceae bacterium
TTTTGAGTTTTTAAATCTGTTTTTTCTTTTGTATTTCCAACTTTTTTTGTATCTATATTTGTAGTTTCTTTTTTATCTTGTTTTATATCTTTTGCTTCATCTTTTGTATCTAAAGTTTTTATATCTGCACTTGTCTTGCTTTTTTTTGCATCCAAAATCATTCTGTCCAAAAGTGAAGTTTTTCTATTTTCTTTAGCTTCTTTTGGTTCTTTCGATTCTTTTGTAGTTATTTCTGTTTTTTGTTTTTCTTCATTTTTATTTGTAGATTTTTTATTATTTGTTTTGTCTGATTGTTTTTCTTCGATTTTATTGTCGCTTTTTTCTTGCGCTTGCTTTGTTGAGTTTAATAAATTATCAAACAAAGATGGCTTTTTTTTATTTGTTTCATTTGTTGAATTACTTGATTTTGCAGATTTATCTGCCGATACTTTTGTTGGCTTGGTTTTAACATCTACAATATTTGTGTTTGCAAAATCTAATGGCATTTAATAAATTATCCTTTTAATATATCTAAAGTTTTTGTATCCATTGTTTTTTGAGTTTGAAAAGAAGCTAAATTTGCTTCATAAGATCTCATCGCTTCTATTAAGTCTACCATTTCAATTACTGGATTTATATTTGGATATGCTACATACCCATCTTTATTTGCATCTGGGTGATTTGGTTCATGTTTCATTGTAGGGGCAGCTTTTGAGTCAAGTATTTCTTTTACTCCAACTCCTCTTAATCCTGAAATATCTTTTTTTGTATCAATTAAACTTTTGTTTTGCTGTTGCTTATTATCAAGAAGTAACTCTTGGAAAACTACATTTTGTTTTTTGTATGGACCACCATCTTTGGTATGTGTTGTTTGGGCATTTGCTATATTTGCACTTACTGTGTTTATTCTAGTTCGTTGTGCTGACATACCAGATGTTGCCACATTATAACCATCAAAAAAACCCATTTTATCCCCTTATTACTTTATATAACTTATCTAAAGTGGTGCTATATTTGCATTGCCATTACTTGTTTATAAGCACCTAGCGCCTTATTTTTTACTTCAAGACCTAATTTTAGACTTAATTCTGCTTCTTCTATTTGTTGTACTGCTTTTTGAAGATTTTCAACTTTTCCTGTTGCAATATTTTCCATAGCATCATAGGCTTCTACTTGTTGACCATTAACATCTCCAATAGCATCTTTTAAAATATCTGAAAAAGAATTACCTTCTAGTTTAACAGCATCTAATTTTTGTGTATTATTTTGGCTACTAATAGAACCAATTGAACTTAAAACTTCACCTAGATTCATCTTTTTTTACCTTTCTATTTATTATGTTCTTTAGCAAAACTTGAAGATTTTGCTTTTGCTTCTTTCATTTGCATTTCATGAATTAACAAACCAAGTTTATCTTCTGCTACTTTAAAATGATGTGCATCTCGATCGCCTTTTAAATCAAAAAGCAAAATAATCAAAGAAAACATAATATTTGATATCCCCTTTAGAGCAATTGTAACTAAGACAATGCCAAACATCATCTCAAACGGTGTAAACAAATGAGAATTAAAAATAAAAAATATCAAAGTAGCAAAAAAACCAGTAGCAATAAATGAGTTAAAAACTCCACTACTAATAACTTTACGAGAAAAATTTTCAATTACCATTTTAACATTTCCCAACTTCTTTTAGCAATTTGCTTACAACATTTTCCAAGTCTATAGTTGCCTCACTATATTTAAATTCTTTCGCGAAAAGCTTTCTAAGTCTTCCTGTCGTCTGAATATTTTGTGTACTACTTATACTCCCTATATATTTTACCATAAAATTCTTATTTAATCTGTTTTTTTGTGCTAATTCTTTAAGAGATTTTGTAATAATTTCTCCAGTTGCATAATTTCTTGTATGATTAAAGCATATCAATATTTTATTTTTTGTTTTACTTAACATTTTAATTAAAGCATAAGCATCAGTTATTGCGCTTGGATCTGTAGTTGTAATCGCTAAAATTTCATCAGCAATATCTAAGAATTCTTGTACATACTCGTTTAATCCTGCACTTGTATCGATAAGTAAAATATCATATTTGTTTAATTGAACAATATCATTAACGACTCTTGAAAAAACCAAGCTACTTGAAGATTTTGTATATTCATATCCACTTTTTCCTGCACATAAAGTTATATTGTCATATTGTGTTTGTGTTAAAATTTCATCAAAAGAGGTGTTTCCATCAATATAGTCAAAAAAAGTTGCAGTAGGTTTAATATTAAATAAAACTTGCATATTTGCAAGTCCTATATCAGCATCAAGGACAGCAACTTTATATCCTTTTTGAGATAATAAAAAAGCCATATTTGCTGTCATAGTTGATTTCCCAACACCTCCTTTTCCAGAAGCGATAGAAACAACTTTTGTTTTTGATTTATTATTAGCTGTATTTGTTAATGATACTAATTTTTTTGCTTGTGTCGAGATTTTATCAAACAATTTTATTTCTTATTACAGGTTTGGCTCATAAAACAATCTATTAAAAATGATGAATCAGCAACTATTAAATCATCTGGTACATTTTGTCCGATTGATAAAAAAGAAATTGATTTTTTAGATTTATGAGCAAATGAAATTAAGCTGCCAAAGCTTTTCGTTTCATCTAATTTTGTAAAATTAAGATTATTAATACCTAGCATCGCATAACTATTATAAATCTCTTGTAAATCTGTAGTTTTTATATTTGCTGGTAATACTAAAGTTTTTTCAATTAAAGTATTATAATTAAGATTTCGTTGATATTCATTTATTAATTCAATTTTATCTATATCGTATTGGCTACTGCCTGCTGTATCTATTAAAATATAATGACAATCTTTAAGTCTTGAAATTGCTTCATTTAAATCTTCTGTTTTTTTAACCACTTCCAAAGGCAATCTCATAATATTTGAATATGCTTTTAATTGCTCAACCGCACCAACTCTAAAAGAATCCAAAGTAATAATTCCAACTTTATAATTTATTGGCATTTTATAGGCATATCGTGCTGCTAGTTTTGCTATTGTTGTTGTTTTCCCAACCCCAGTTGGCCCTACAAACATTATAATTTTTTTCTGATCTATTTGTAATGGAATTTCATGTTTTATTGGTACAATTCTTCGCAATATTAATTTAAAAAAATCATTTATTTTTTCGGGACTTGATTTAAACGAAACTGGTAATTGTTCGATTGTTTTTTTCAAAATAGTATAAATCATTTCCTGATCAAACTCATTTAATTCAAATAAGTTATACATATCTATAAATTCAGGAGGTATTGTTAAGTCAAAAAGCTGACTTTTTGGAGCCCAAATTGATTTTTGAACTTGTTCTATCGACTGTTGCATTTTAAGTATTTCAGCCTTAAAGTCATAAAACTGAGTTTTTAATTTATCTGTCTCTTCGTTGTTTGAAACAATTGTTTGTTTTTGAACTATTTCTTGTGAAGCATCTTCTAGCCCTATTAAAATTTCATACATATCAGTATTGTTTTTGTCTTTATTTGAAATTTTTTTTGTATATATTACTATAGCATCTTCACCGCATTGCACTTGTGCTTTTCTTAATGCTATTGTCGGAGTTTCTCCTAAAAATGAAAGCGTTTTCATCTTGTCCTTCCATCTTTGTATATTTTTTCTATTTTGCCATTTTCATTTTTTATACGAATATAATCTTTTGTTTCTCTTATTATTTTTCCATCTCTTTCAATCTCAATTGAGCCAAAATTAAATAATATACGATTAGCTGATTTTGCATTTAATTTGAGTAAATCTTTTTTGCAAATTATATGACCTTTTCTTATATGAATTTTAGCACGGTATTTATTATTTAAAATATCTTCTTTAGTTATAGGCTGACAAAACTTTTTAATATTATCTGCATAATCAAGAAAAAGATCTGATTTCTTAATTTTACTTTTATACTCAATATTTTTGGATGCTTTTATAACTAATTGTGAAGCATCTAAAAATACGAACATCGATATAAGTAGAAAAATTTTTTTCACTACGCATGAACCTCTAATAAAGAACCACCATTTGCTTTTGATATATCATCAATTATCTCTTTATACATCTCTTTTACTGGCAATACAATTGCAGCTAGTTTGCTGTTTAATTTAGACAATTCTAGCAAATGTGTTTCTAAAGAATTTACATCATCTCGATATTTATTAACATCTTCTCCACTTTGTATTGCTTGTGCTAGTTCATTGTTTAGTTTTTCTTTCAAAATAGATATTTGCTCAATATTAGTTAATTTTATATCGTTTCTATCTAAAAGTTTTTCATGATTTGCATTTTTTACATCTTCTATATCTTCTGTTATTGACTTTTTTAAATCATTAACTATTTTGATCATATTTGCTACAGTTTCTTGAATCATTTTTTATTCTCGCTTAAAAATTTATATAACATATCGCTAATTCCAAGGCTCCCAGATGATTGTCTGGAGATATTTTCAGTATATAATCCTTTGATAACATCAGCACCCACGCCTTCTCCTGCAACTTTTGTTGATTTTAATGATATATCAAGTAATTGACTCATAAAAAATGATTCAAAATCATTGCATACTTTTTTTAAATTTTGTTCTGTAATATTATCTTGATTAATATTTTGAAACTTATTTGGCTTAAGTGTCGCCATATCAACAAATTGGTTTGATATATTCATTTTTATTACTCCTCAATTCTATCAAAGAAACTTGATTGTTCTATTATTTTATTTTTATTTTGAGTTGCAATAAATCTCATTTCAACTCTTCTATTTTCTTTTGCGTTATCTGATTTTGGATGAAAAGAACCATAAGCAGATACTTTTAACATGGATGGCTTAATTCTATTTCTTATTAATTCTTTTGCTACAGATATTGCCCTTAAAGATGATATATCCCAACTATCTCTAGGAATTTCATCTCTATTAATATTATTTGCAGCATATCCCATAATTTCGATATCCATTTCTTGTGGCATTGTTCTTATAATCCTTGAAAGTTTAGCAATAAATTGTTTAGCTTTCAAATTATTAATTTGATATTCTCCATTGCTAAACATTAAAGATGATGGAATGTCAAGTGAAAATTCATTATTATTTCTTTCGGAAATCTCCATATCTTCATATTCTTCACTAGTTGTATCATTAAATTCTTCTGCAATTTCTTGTATCTCTTGCATTGATTCTAAAGAATCACTTCCACTACCCTCATCTTGCGTTGAGCCATCTCTTTCTTTTCCAACAAATTGAGCTGCTTGCGACATCTTACTAGCAGCAGCAGTATTTTCTGCACCTTCTAAAAAGCCCATGCTTCGTCTCATTATTTCAAAATATTCTTCAACTTTCTTTTTGTCCATTGTTGCCATAGATAAAAGAAGAATAAAAAAACAAAGAAGAAGCGACATAAGATCTCCAAATTGTACAAGCCAACCAGGTAAACATTTTGGACAATCTGGACATTTTTTACTTGCCACTATTCTTCTTCTTGCTGACTAGCTGGCATAATAGATTTTAGTTTCATCTTTATATTTCCAATTGATTCTTCAGCTGCTATCATTACCGAACCTTGAATTGTTATTTGTGAAGCAATCATCTCTACGGTATGTTTCTGTTCTAATTTAGATTCAGCAATTCCAGCAACTAAAGTACCAGTCAAAGCACCATAAAGTGTTGTAAGCAAAGCAACAGCCATAGCAGGACCAACAGCTGATGGATCAGATAAATTAGCAAGCATTGCAACAAGACCTATCAAAGTTCCAGCCATACCCATAGCTCCAGCAGTACCACCTATGTTTCCAAATATACCTATCATAGTTTTATGTCTATTTTCCATATGCTCTAATTTAATTTCAAGTAAAGACTCAACAACATCTGGTTTTGTTCCATCTACCAATAAACTAAAGGCTTCTCTAAAAAATGGATCTGGTTCATCAAGAACAGTTTGTTCTATACTCATAACTCCATTTTTTTTAATATTTGTAGCATAAGTAATAATTTTCTCTATTAATTCAGGAGTTGTAGCAACTTGAACTTCTTTAAAAGCAATTCCAAAAGCTTTACTAAAATTTTTTAAATCTTTTGCTTCAAATTGTCCAACTGTTACAAAAGTTGTTCCACCAAGTACAATAATTACTGATGGTATATCAATATAGGCACCAAATCCTGCTCCACCTAAAACTATCGCAAGTGCTATAAGACCCCAACCTCCAACAAATGCAGCAAGGGTCGTTTTATCCATCTAGTACCATCCTAAACTAATCTTTTTTCGCCAATATTTTTGATTTTGATACCAAATTTACCTTCAACTATGACAGCTTCACCTTCGCCTATTTTAATACCATTTGCAAGAATATCAAGAGGTTCATTTACCATTTGCTCTAATTCGATAATTGTGCCAGTATCCCAACTTAAAACATCTTTTAGTAATAATATTTTTGTCCCTAATCTAACGCTTAGTTTAAATTTAATATCAAATAAAAGTTTTAAATTTTCAACCGATTCTTTGCCAAGCAAAGAAGTTATTTCGTTTACCTCCTTTTCTCCACCATAAGGCAAATCAACATTCTCCTTGCTTGTTTCTTCGCTAGAAGCTTCAACTCCAGTGGCTATTGTAGAAATATATTGAAGAAAAGATGAGGCAAATCCAAGAAATACATTTAAAGTATCTTCCCCTAAAGAGATTTCAAATTTAAACATATTTTCTAGCGATGGACCTTCATCGCATTGAACAACTTCTGCACTAGCGATACTGAATTTTGCATTTCCTAGGTCATCAAAGCTTTGAGCATTTATATTTGTGGACATACTTCCACACATATTTGATACAATTTCATTCATTGCATCTATTATCTCATCATCAATTACCTCTTTTAAATCTCCTATTCCCCCCAGCATCAAAAATTCAAATTTTGCAGCTGTAAGTGTTGGAATATAAAAATTTAATCTAACTTTTTCAAATTTAGAAAATTCAAAATCTACATCAACACAAACACATTGCTGTTCTTTTAAATCATCTTGCGTTACTTTTTGTGTTTCTGTAATAGAGGTAGAAACAGACAATAAACTTTCAAGTGTACTGCCTATATCATCTTTAATAATACTTGATAAATCTGATGCCAATTGTTATCCTATATAATTTTTTGTATTGTTTTTAAGCTTGTTCTTCCAAAGATTTCAAAAAATGAGCTTTCATTCTCATAATTTGTTCTGTTGGAAATTGATGATCAATACCATCTGTTGTAATTCTTACAAAAAATTGTTTTGAATCTTTATCAAAGCCAAATTTAACATTGTCAAGCATTACTTCTTTTGATTGAATTTCGTTTGACTGCTTTTCTATGTTTTTATACTGTTCATCGGGTTCAATGGTGCGTTTCTTTTCAAGATTTTCAACCTTGCTTATTTTTGCTATATGATTAATAGCAGATTGATCCATCTCTTCTAATCGTCCTAATTGCATAATAACCTCCTTTGGTTATATTTATAAAACCTATTAATTATATCATAAACTTATCAAATTTCTTCTAAAAACTTATCAAATCCAACTAATTTAAAATCTATTAATTCATTGTTGTATTTATATTTAAAATATTTGGTTGCACTATTTAATTTTAAGTCATTTAAAAATCCAATTCCTATTAAAAAATTAATATCCGCGTCATTATTTAAAATTGTTTGTGCTTCATATAAAGCAAGAGTTGCTTCTTTGTTTTTTGAAGCATCTACTAGTGCTGCTGTTAATAATAAGTATGTATATCTATCTTGAATTTTATATTTATCTTGTAGATATTCTATAAGCGAAATTGTCGATGAAGGATTATTATTATACAGCTGAACCAAAGCTTTTGTTCTATAATATGTTGGGCTAGTATCGGTGTCTATATTTAAATCTGCCACATGAAACATCCCTATTGCTTTTAAAATATCAATATAATATCTAGTGATAATCAAAGGTCCCTTTATAAATAAATTATTATATTTTCGTGGCATATTGTCTTGTATTCTGGAAATATATTGGTAGTCACTTTCTCCATTTTCTCTTGCGATTAATTTAAGTAAATATACAAGTGGGTTTTTATCAAATTCTACCAATAAAGGTTCGTTTTTCATAATTCCTTTTTGATCAACATAATCTAAAAAATATAATGCTCTAAAAAATATAGAATTTTTAAATTCTTCGGTTAATTTAACTTCTTTTGGAATATGTTTATCATTAAATATAATTTTGTAAATATATTGACCAAAATAGTGATATGTCCCATCCAAAGATAATATATTTCCTATAATTCTTTCTCTTTCTTTTTTTGGCATATCAAGCTTAACTCTATTTGCACTTAATAAAACCATAGCAGCATATAAATTATTGCCTTTATTTAAACTATATGCTTTATTGAAATATTTATATGCTTTATGAAAATCATCTATTTGAGCATAGCAAAGACCTAGATTATAATATTCATAAGATTGTGTATCATATTTTTTATCCATCATTTGTTGCAATAAAAGAGCTTTTTTGATAGGGTCTTTTTTAATAATTTTTATAAAATTTGCATTATATTCTACCATTAAATCAAGATCACTTATATCTTCTTTATTTTTTAACATAAAAGCTTTATTTGTTTCAAAATTTATCTCATCATTATCTGCAAATATATATGGTGCAAAATAAAATATAAAATCTATTTTTCTATTTGTATCAAATTTCGTTACCATATCAAAATACTCTTTTGCCA
>JAOZVJ010000134.1 GCA_029938215.1 Arcobacteraceae bacterium
GATGGATTTGTACCTCCTGAAGAGATTACTGGAGTAATAAAATCAACTGAAAATAATACAACACCTACGGTTGTAAAGTCTTCTGATTTTAAAAACCTTGGTATCAAGGTAGGTTATTGATATGTTGATTGAAATACCAAAAGGTGCAAAAAATATAACTCTTCAAAATGGTATGGAAATAGAAGTACCACAAGGTGCTAAAACTCTTGATATTCCTGATGATTTGGTAATCCCAAAACAAAAAGAAGACAATAAACCAAATGTTATAGATATAGATGTGAGTGATTCTAAACCTATGAGTGAGGAGCAATTGGGGTATTTACAAAATGTAGATGTGATGGCTTCTAAACCTACTGTTAGCTATGGGGATTTTGTAGATATTGAAGCTAGTAAGGCTAAATGGAAAGCTATACAGAAAAAGGATGGAAGTGCAGAAACTATGCCTTATGATGCTGATGTGGGTGAAGAGATAGGAGATACAGGAGTAAGAGAACTTGAAATGCCTGTTCGCCCAGAAGTTGATGCACTTACAGAATACAAAAGGGGATTGTTAGCTAAAACTTCTGATACAACTACTAATGTTAAAAATGCACAAAGAGTATTTGAACAAGGTGGATATAAATTACTTGGGGTTAAAGAAAGTGATGATGGATTTGCTCACCAAACAAACATATATAAACTTGAAAAAGATGGAAACGAATATATAATAGATGAAAATAGTTTTAGTGGTGCATTGTGGGATTTAAGTGGTGATATGGCTAGTAATGTTATCGCACTTGGAACTGCTGGTATTGGCAAAGCTGTTGGACTTGGAGCTGTTGGAAATGCTATAGATCAAGCAATAAGTAAAGCTATTACGGGTGAAGAACTTTCAGCTGAACAAAGAGCTATTGAGGTCGGCAAAGAAGCTTTATTGTTTGGTGCTGGGGAAACTGTTGTAAAATATGGTGGCAAAGTTATAAAAGCTCCTAAAAAACTTTATGATTATTTAGCAAATGGCAATATTGATGGTGCTAAAAAAATACTTAAAGATGATTTTAGTGTAAGTGATAATGAGATGGGTGAAGCACTTGAGAGTGCATCTAAAAATATTAAAGAAGATTATACTGTAGGATTGACTGATAAAGGTAAAAAGCAAGAGCAACTTTTATCATCTGTTGAAAATAGTCCACATGGTCAAGAAGTGATAAAAGATGCAATAGGTGGAAACTATAAAGCAAGCTTGGAGACTTCAAAAACTATAGACAAAAGAAGTAAGAATATTATAAAAACTTTTGATGATGTTGAGATAAGTGGAACTGAAATAAAAAAGAGTGTTGAGAATTATGAAAAAGGTGTTAGTAAACAATTTGGAGATATGAGAAAAGCATATCGTGAAGCATTTGAAGATACAGACTTTAGATTTAAACTTGAAGATTTGGATATAAAAAGTACACTAGATAATTTAACTTCTAAAGTAACAGACCCTACAACAAAAGAAAAGTTTATCGCTATGAATGATGCTGTTAAAGCAATAATAAATGATGTGTCAAATGGTAGCGGTGTCGTTAAAGATATGGATATATTACTTGATATAAGACAACAGATGAATAAGTTTTATAGAAAAAATAGCAAAGCCTTTGAATTAGCACCTGATCAAAGGGTATTTAAATCTATGATTGATAAGATTGATGATGTTGTAGAAAATGGCATAAAAGAATATCTGCCTAAAGATATGCATAAGCCTATGGTGGATTTGTTTGATGATGCTAGAAATGAATATTCACAGATGTATAAAATAGCAGATACTAAACTTTATAAGTCACTTATGGGAGATGGACAAAGCACAACTGAACGGATGGATAATCTTATAAAGCATACAGCGGATGATGAAAAAGAGTTTGAAACGCTACTCAAAAAGCTACCATTTGAAGATCAACAAAAAATAGAGAATAGTATTATTAAATCAATTTTAAATAAAAATACTGTTGGTGGAGTTGATGAGTTGCAAGGTGTTGATTATAATAAAGTTATGCAATCACTTGATAAAATGGAAGAGTTTTTTGTAACTGACAGTGGAAAAGAGAGTGTTAAACTTTTAAGAGATATGAATATGAAATTTGGTAGAGATTTGGATTTACTTCAAACTGCTACAAATACAGGAGTAAAAGTATCTACTAGTATTGCTACATCTGTTGAGGGGAAACTAAAACAAGGAACTGCAAGAAAAATATTTGATTATTTACAGGCAATGGTGCCTTTTAGTGATGATGCAAAAAGAATAGCATTGAGAAATCATATTGCTTCAGCTTTAGAAAAAAGTAGAACACCAGTAGATTTGGCAAAGAAAGTTTTGGTAGCTCCTGATTTGCCAAAAAGTACCAAGGTCGATATAAGAGATTTGTTGGCTGAACATAAAAAAGTTTTAAAGATAAAAAATGAAAATGATGCTCTAAAACATCAAAAAGAGGTAGAAGCTAAAGAGTTAATAAAACAACAAAAAGTACAAGCTATAAAGGATGAGATTGATAACTTTAAAACTCCAAGTGTTGAAGAAATCAATGCTGTTGAAAGTTTAACTTCAAGCGATAGATTTGGTTCATTTTCTCATAAAATTAGAAATATACAAGGTGGTAATCCAAGCAATGCTGATATAGAAGATTATGTAAGAGCTAAAGCAGATATAGATACAGAAGTTTTAAATAGTACTATTTTGAAAACTAAATATCCTATAAGTAGTGATATGGTGGATAGATTTGAAAAGTTAAAGAATTTTGATAAAAGTAAGCTAACTAGTATCGTTACTGAAAATGAATATAATAGTTTAACTCATCATCTTAAAAAGAATGAGTTGCCAAATACAACTCCTACTCTAAATCAAAAATATAAAGATAAATTTTATGAATTAAATAAGGTTTATGATGAAAACTTTGGAAATTTTGGGGTTATACTTAAAGATTATGATTATAAAACTGCTGTAGCAAAATTAAAAGAGTTAAAAGATGGTGAAGCTGTAGGAGTATTGTATCATCCTGATAAAGATATAGGAGAT
>JAOZVJ010000135.1 GCA_029938215.1 Arcobacteraceae bacterium
AAATACAAAAAATTTAATATGCGAAAGAGAATATAAAGATATTACTCCAAATTATGAAGATACAAATTTAGTTAGTTTTAAATATTTTCTTGACCATCAGGATAGTAACTTATATAAATCAGCATCTCCTATAGATGCCTATGTTGATGGTAATTCAAGAGTAACTCTTAGTAAATTTATTGCAGGGTTAACAGCACTTGATGATGATATTATTAAACTTCAAGAATCAATAGATACTGGATATTTAAGTTTAAGAAATCCAAATGCATATTATTCTGTAGATTCGTCACAAGCAGTAGCTAGTCCAAATCGATTATTAACGGCTATGGATACTTTGTCTAAGGATAATTTGGCATATTTTATTCATTTGTTTTTTTCATTAGATGTAATTTATGACTATTTGGTGTCTTATGTATTTGTATTTATATCTTTAATTTTTATGATTTTGTATACTTCAAATATTGCAATAAAAAAAGCAGCTAAAAAAACAATAAGCTTTGATGAGTCTTGGCAAAGCAAAATGATTGTTATTCTTATGACAGCAACAATATTTTTTATACCAATTAGATTTGAAAGTTCTAATTACACTTCAACTCTTTTTCAAAATGTGTGGAAATTCTTTTTAGATGAAAGTACAGCTATAGCTGATAAAGCAAATACAATAGGTATGGATACATATGTAAAAAAATTAAAAAATACAGTTGGAGCAAGTGGAATAAAAGAAGAGGCAACATTAGTAGCAAAACAAAAACAACAAAAAATATTAAGAGAAGAGCTAGGAGCTTTGCTTGCTGTGTGCAAGAATAGATTTCCATCAAATAAAACTTTTCAAGAAAATGATAAGGAAAAAATCTCAAGAATAGAATCATATGCCGGAAAAAAAATAAATACAGCAGATGTAACAGCAGAAATACAACAATATGTAGAGGATCATGATATTGAGGATACAACTAGTAGTAATTTTGAAGTATCTTATTCTGAATTTGCATCATATGAAGGTTGTAAAAAAATAGAGCAAAGATATAAGGTAGCTTACACAACTTCTGCCCATACACAACACATACTTAAGAGAATACAAGAGACATACAAAAATGGAGCTATTTTAAATAGACTTTCGGAAATATTTATTCAGGTAAACAAAAGAGTTAAAGAAATGGGATGGTACAGTGTATTGTTAGCCCCAAGTCTTTACGCCACTGTAAATTTATCATTCTTGCAAAATAAAAATAGTGGTGATAAAACAACGCCTCTAGGTGAATATAATCACTCACAATTACAAGAGTCAGTACAAACAGAAATAGCAGAAACAGAAAGAAGGCTTGGTGCTAATAATAAATTTACAAATCAATTTAATAATGATGCAGAATTTCAAAAAAATGTTGGAAATGCATTGTCGAAAATAGCTTATTCTATTATTCCAGGAATGTCTTCTATGCAAGGAGCTTTTGAGAAATTGCCGAACAAAACTCTTGAAAGTTTATTTTCACATTTTGAAGATACTGGTAAAATGAGTGCTGACAATGCAACGGATGATATTAAAGCACTAATTGCAAGCACGGCGGCTGTTAAATTTTTATTAAAATTTGTTCCGTTAATAGTTGCTTTAATTGCTATTGCTATAACTATTATTTTATATATATATGAACTAACGATTTTTTCTTTCATTTCTCCATTTGTAGTTGCTTTTGCAGCGACAAGTGGACAATCTAGAAAAATATTAGATTTTGTGGTCACAGGTTTAACCATTTTTTTAAAACCAGTATTAATAGTAATATCTATTTATTTGACATTATTTTTACATACATTGTTTGGAGAAGTATTTATACTTATGGTTGATGAACAGTTTAACTTGGCAATGCTTTCATCTGACAGTTTTTTATCTGAATTTATGTTTTATTTTATAAAAGAAATGTTGTATATATTTAGTGTTGGAGCATCAGCATTTTTAATGTGGAAATTAATAATGCAAATGCCAGAATTTGTATTTAAACTTATTGGTTTAGATAAAACAGATAATACATCACAGCTTGCAAGTGCATTTCAACAAAATCTTAGCAGATTTGGTTTTCGTGCATAAAAAGCCATAATTTAATTTAATTAATTTTTAAAAGGAGAATTTTACTATGTTATGTACAAAAGATAAGATAAAAATGCTACATGAAATTAAAGATAACTATAAAGAATATGAAGAAGAATATAATATTGATGTATTGCAAAATAACTTTTTTTATTTAGCGTTTGAACACTCAAGTGTAAGTGCATTGTTTCCAGAATTTTCCAATAACAGTAAGGTGGCACAAATCTTACTTGAAGAACATCAAAAAACAGATAAAAATAAAGATTATACCAGCGAAGAGTCAAATATTTTAGAATATAAAATAGACAATACAGATGATCTTATGGAGCATTATTATGCTTCTTGGAAACTTGATGAGTACTCAAAACTAGAAACTGACATAATCGCTATGTCAATATATAATCATATTGTAGGGTCAGTTTTTAATGAAAAATATGACAAGCAAGATATTCAAGAAAAATTAATGGAAGAATTTAGTAAAGAAAATACTATCTTTATAACAAGTCCTTCAGACAAAAGATTAGAAAAAATTATAGAAAATATTAGAGATGGTGAATTGTTTTTGCAAAACACTCAAATAACTCTTGAAGAAACAAATGAAATAGCAAAAAGATCAATTGTGCAGTTATCTAATATTCTTGAACAAAAGTTTTCTAAGGAGCAAGACGAAACTATCTCTTTGGATTCAAGTAAAATACTTAATGGCTTGATGGAAAAAGTAGAAAAAAGCAATGTTGAAGAATTTAATTACGCGTTAGAGCAGGCTTAGGAGGTATTATGGATAATAAAAAATATACTGTCAATGATATAATTTATAGGGAAATATATAGAAACAAACTAACCTTTTCATATTATTTATTTTCAAAAAATGCTATATTTTTAACAATCTTAACATATTAGTTTGTTGTAAAAGTGTTTGAATATTCAA
>JAOZVJ010000059.1 GCA_029938215.1 Arcobacteraceae bacterium
TATCATTTTTGATATATCTTTATTTAGACTGTTTGCCCTATTATAAAAATTGTCACTAAAATTATATGCCAATGAAAAAGTCAATAACAAAATTATTCCAGCAGTTAATATGGCTTTGAGTTTATGTTCAATATGGATAAAAACCAAAACAAATATTAAAACTATAAAAATTATCTGTCCAGTTCGTCCGCCATTTATAAATAAATTTGCAGTAACACTAATAAAAAACAATCCGTATAAAATTCTATATTTTAAACTGTCTTCTAAAAAAAATCTTGTTAATAATATTGTACCAGTAAATGCTAATACTGTACTATAAGTCATATGGCTCATAAATGGGGATGGATCTTGCGGGGATATGTTTTTATATGTCCATAATTCAAAAAATATTCCATAAGACATTACTTCACTTATAAACATACTCATTAAAAATGCTGAAAAAATATACTTAATAAATTTTTTATCAAGAGAAGTATATACGATCGGTATTATCAAAAAATGTCTATATTTAGCAACATAATCTAAGCCATCAGAAATACTACTAGCCCACAATATAGAAATTAAACTATATCCAATAAAAACTGCAAAAGTAATTATCAATGGATTTGTTTTGTATTGACTAAACTTATATTTCCAATTTCCTTCAAATAACCACAATAAAATTATTAATATTTCAAAAAAATTAATCCCTGCTTTTGAAAGCGGAAACGAAAAAGCATACCCAACCAAAAGGTAATTTATATATTTATTGATATTAGTTTGATTTGTTTTAGTAATTAACATATACATAGCACTTTATCATAATTATACTTATTTATTTCACTCATACTTTATCACTTTTTAATAAATCTTCTTTTTTAGCATAAGTCCATTTTCCTCTTGGCTTATCGATATATTGAAAATATTCATTGGTAAAACTACCTTGAATACAAGTATATTTATAATATCTATGATTTACCTTATCTTCACCTATAGCACGATTTAACACAATGGGTCCAGTTAAACTATATACACCATCATCAATATTTTTTTGCTTTATATTTTCCACAATTATATCAATAGCTTTTTTAAGATATTTATTATTTGGAGCACTTGCAATAAAATAATTTGTATAATGTTCTTTATTTAATAAAAAACAATACTCATCATCTTTTAACATACAAGATATACTCCAAACTGCATGACCATCTATATCCATATATACGCCACCATAATAATTAAGAACGAACAACCTCCACAAATCTGCTTGTGCAGCACCATCAGTTAATTTATTAAATGCATCCACAACCTCTTTTGTGGCATATTTGCTCATAAATTCATCTCTATCTTCATGACCCATATATCGATATTCAAAATCAGGCGATATCAATCTATTAAAAAGATAATTTACATAAACTGGTAAACTAACTTTATTTGTATAATTAGTTTGCCATATAATTTTTGGAATTTTAGTTGGTTTGGTTGATTTAATCAAAGCATTACTCTGCTTAGGAATTGTAAATCTTTTATTTGGGAAAATCCAATGAAAAAGATAAGACAAACTTTTTACAATAGCACCAAATATTTTAAGTAATCTATTTGCAATAATTATTTTAAACAATTTTTTCTCCTACTTATATATGTCTTTATTATACTCTTTAAACCTTTTATGTTGCCAAAACCATTGATCTGGTTTATTTAAAATATGTTTTTCAATAGCTTTTGCTTGAGCCTGTGTTAGATTTAAAATTTTATCTTCATCTTTAAAATTATTATGATCAATAAAAGGATAAAACTTAGCAGTATATTTTCCAAATTTATCCATTGTAAAAAACAAGGGTATAATTAAAGCATCAAATTTAACAGCAAGTCTTGATGGAGAATCTGCTTGTTGCACTTTGTGTCCAAACAAATCAACAATTATTCCATCTCCATTATGTTGGTCTATAACAAATCCTAAAATTCTATTGTTTTTTATAGCCTTGACCAGTCCTCTACCAGCTTCTCTTTTTGTTAGCATTTGAGTATTATTTCTTGTTCTTGTATTATTTAATTCTTTATTTAGATATTTATTATTCATTGGTCTTCCGACCATTGTGGTTGCTCCATATTTCAAAGGAATAAAAGTATTTCCATACTCCCAGTTTCCATAATGTGCAGTAATTAATATTATTTTTCTTTTATTTTTAATTGCATCTAAAATAACTTCTTCGTTCTCAATAGTAATTTTTTTTTCAAAACCTTCTAAGTCTAAAGTTTGATTTTCGACAAATTCGTATAAATTATAAATTAGATTTTTATATGAATTTTTTATTATCTCTTGTTTTCTTTTTTCACTTATAGTATTTTTATAAACAAAGTCAAGATTTGCCTTTGCATATTTTTTATGTTCAGCATTAACCAAATACGCAAAAGAAGCTATACCGTCTAAAAAAAATTTGATTAAAAATTTTGGTAAAAATAAAATTATCAACTTAAAAATTTTATAAGCAATATATACCAAATAGTCCATTATTGTAAAATTTCTTTACTTAGCTTCAAAATCTCTACAGCTTCTATATCTCTAATCGTAAAATCATTATAGTCAAGTTTCAAAGGATTTACATCACTTTTAGATTTTACCACTTTATTTATAGGTGTTATATATGTATTTCTATTTTCAGGAGTATTACCAAAGATTGTAATAGATGCAGTATTTAAAGCCCAAGCCATATGAGTAGGTCCTGTATCTGCACCAATTACCAAATCGCATTTACTAATTAGACACTTTAAATTATCTATACTCAATTTTTCACTTACTTTTATCTCTTTATTGTTTTGTTTTAAAAATTCAGCTGTATTTTTTTCTTCATCATTTGCCCAAACTACGATAATATTTTCATCTAATTTAAGACTCAATTCCAAAAACTTTTCTTTTGGATAAATTTTATTTTGTCTTGAAGCACCAACTACAAATAAAATATTCTTTTTTTCATCTGATAAAAGATTTGAAAAATCACAATTATAAAAATATAAAAAAGGCTCTTTATTTAGAATATCTTCCTTTTGAACTTGTACGCCAATAGATTCACACATAACTTTAATATTTCTATCAATTACATTTTTTTCATATCCAATATTTACAGTATCAGTATAAAGCCAACTAGCATATTTTTCCCTTATTGACTCTTTATCAAACCCAATAATCTTACTTCCCACAAGCTTATTACCAATTATTTTTGATACAAGTGCAGATTTAATAAGCCCTTGAGCATCTATTACTATATGATATTTGTTTTTGGCATAATTATTTAAAATATCTTTTTGTCTAAAAATATTAAATATATTTTTTTTAATTGATTTTAAATTAACAGGTAAGATATTATCAATATTTGGATTATTTTCTAAAATATCTCTAAAGCTATCTTCAACGATCCAGTCAATTTGACAATCGGGAATTTGTTTTTTTATAAATTGTAAAACAACCATTGCATGGATAATATCTCCCATAGCAGATAATTTTACAATACATATTTTCACTTAAGATAATTCCAGATTTAAATTTATAGGTGTTTCTATTTTTTCCAAAGCTTTTTTAGCTATATAAAGATTTTTATTACTTTTAATTTTTAAAATTTCATCACACAAATCATATTCAAATTTAGTTCTTGAAAAATCACTATTTAATGAGATATTTAAACTAATCATAAAACTTAGCCATCTAATCACATCAAGTTCTGGTAATAAAACTTTGTATTTTTCTATCTCTTTTTGTTTTGGTAATGATTTTTTAGAAAATTTAATAATATGAGCTATTAAAATTCTTTTTTCATGAGTAAAACCATATCTCAAGCCATTTAATATAAAATTAAAAGCTTGTTCACTATTTTTATAAAAGTTAATCGAAATACCTATTTGATATAATTTTGAAGCAACTACTAATATTGAACGATATTTATCATCAAGATTATGAAGTGACTTTAAACTATCAAATATTTTTTTTGCATTATTTCCTAAATAAGCAGTTTGCTTATCGTCATCTACAAATTTATCAAGTAAACTTCTAAGACTTACATTAAAATTATTAGGAAATTTATGATTTGAAGTTCTAAGCAAATCTGTAAGATAAAGACCTTCTCTAACGCCTGCCCCACTTGTGATTACATTTTTAACTTTAAAAAATTCTAAAATAATTTTAAATACAAAAGTACCTTCTTTTATAGTATCATATCTATCACTTTTAACGCCTAAATTTTTTAAATCTTCAGTGCCGTTTGCTTTTGAAATATTTTCAAAAAGCATAATATTTTTATCTACATCATACTTAAAACCATGCAACGAATCCAATGGATATTTATCTTTATCAATAATAATTTTAGCTAAAGCTCTTGTTGTTCCGCCAAGACCTACAACGGTTTGATGATTAGAAAAATGATGAAATGATAAATTAGATAGTTGTGCTAAAATATATTCTTTTGCACCGTTTAAATTGCCCTTATCAAAAAACAATTCTTTCAATCTTACTGTTCCAAAATTTAAAGAAACAGTATCGACAATTTTTCCATCATCTACAAAAGCAAATTCCGTACTTCCTCCGCCAATATCAACTGTGGTAAAGTTTTTATTATCAAGAAGATTTAAAGCAGCTACTCCACCATAATAAGCTTCTTTTTTACCGTCAATAACTTTTATATTAAGTTTTAATTCTTTTGAAACTTTTTTTACAAAATCAGCACCGTTTGGAGCATCTCGCAAAGCCGATGTAGCAACACAAAGTATTTTTCTGGATTTTAAATTTATAGCAATTTGAACAAAAGAAGATAATGCACCAAATGCACGATCTAAAGGTTCTTGTTGAAGATTTCCATTATTTTCATAACAACCTTGCGAAATTTTTACTTTAGACTTAGTCTCATTTATTAAATAAAACCCAAAACGGCTAGATTTTTTAAAAACAACCATCCTCATTGAATTTGATCCAATATCTATGATGGTTGTAATTTGTGCCATTTATTTATTCTTCAACTTCCATTTGTTCAAACTTAAATTTTAATTCTTGTGCTGTTTCTTGATTATCTGGATCGATTATAATACAATCTACAGGACACACTTCTATACACTGTGGCTCTTCAAAGCTTCCGAAACATTCCGTACAAAGATCTGAATCAATAATATATACTGGATCACCCTCTTCTATAGCAGTATTTGGACACTCATCTCTACAAGCATCACAGGCAATACATTCATCCGTTATTAATAATGACATTTTTATAATTCCTATTTTTAATTAAATTATGGATTTATAACCTAATTTTCTTTAATTATTTCTTTAATTTCATTAAAAATTACATCATTTGCACAAACTAGCAAAAATTTGTCACTTTTATATATATTTAGACCATCGCACAACTTTAATCCAGCAACCAAATCAAACTCTCTTCTTTTGCCTCCAAATAAAACAAATTTGTAATTTCTAGCATCTGCCAATGACAATGCAATTGCACCCAAACTTCTCCATTTTATTTCATTTTTATACAATTTTTGGCATATTTCTGGATATTTATAAGCTCTTTCAAATATACCAACTTTAGGCTTTTGAGAATAATTTTTATATTTTATATTAGAAGTAACATATGATTTTCCAGTTATCAAATTAAAAATAATACCAACTTTAACCTCATCATTTATTTTTAAAGCAACTGATGTTCCATAATATGGTAAACCACTAGCAAAATTATCGCTTCCATCAAGAGGATCAATTATCAAAATTGAATTTTTAATTTTTAATTTTGAATTACTTTTTATCAAGCCTGATTCTTCAGAATAAATATCCGCATATTTAAGTAAATGCTTTATAAATATATCTTCTGCTATCAAATCGATATTTAAAGATTTATCTCCACCTGCCCCAATGCTTCCATCAAAATCTAAGTCATTTTTTGTTAGATTATTATCAATGTATGATTTTAGTTCCAAATTAGCTTTTAAACAATCTTGCTTGAAAATATTAAAATCTATCATTAATAAAGAGTATCCATATCCACTGAAGCAAAAGAACAATCAATCGAATGCAAAACATTTAATAATGCTTTTATATCAGATGAACGCAATAATAATTCATATCGATATTTATTTGCTATTTTAAATATTTTGCTTTCTCCAAAACCTATTAGTTCTATATCTGTATTCAAATTCTTGAAAATATTTACATACTTTTCTAACTGCTCCTGTGCCAAAAAAGCATTTTTATGACTAAATGCTACCCTTGCTAGTCGCACATAAGGTGGATACATATTTTGTCGGGATTTTAATTCTTCATCTAAAAATTCTTCATAATTATTGTTTTGCAAATATTGACTAAAAAAATCTTTATTTTTAGTTTGAACCAAAACTTCACCTTTGCCTTTTCTTCCACTTCTTCCTGCTATTTGCAAACATAATGACAATGCTTTTTCTCTTGATTTATAACTTGTCATATTTAGCACAGAATCAATTCCTAAAACTACTGCCAAAGTTACATTATGATAATCATGACCTTTTGATAACATTTGAGTGCCTACTAAAATATCTATTTTATTAGTGTTAAAGTTTTGCAAAACTTCTCTTAATTGTTTATCTGTTTTTACAGTATCTCTATCAAGCTTTTCAACACATTTTTCAGTAAAATATTCTTTTAATATAAGCTGAACTTCTGCTGTTCCTAAACGAAAATTTTTAATAATTCCAGTTTCACAACTTGGACATTTATCAGATATTGCCTGAGTATAATTACAATAATGACATCTCAAAGCTTTAGCATTTTTATGCAAACTAAGTGCTACTGAACAAAATGGACACTCTAAAGATTTACCACAATCACTACATATTTGATATTTAAAATTAGCTCTTGTTGGCAAAAAAACTATTACTTGTTCACCTTTTGAAATAGTTTTTTCTATTTTATTTAAAATAATATCGTTTATTCCCAAATATGATTCATCATAAGATATTGATTTTGTAGTATCAAAAAATGTATTTTTATTTCTAATAGTTGGTATTTTTGTATATGAAGACAAAGAAGGTGTTGCGCTGCCCAGTATCACTTGAATATCAAATTTAGCGCCCATATAGATAGATAAATCTTTCGCATTAATTCTTGGTTTCATATCTGCCTTATATGATTCATCATGCTCTTCATCAACTATTATCAAGCCCAAATCAGGATATGGCAAAAACAATGCAGATCTAGCACCTGCAATTAAGTTAATTTTTCCATTTGCCAAATCTTCCAAAATCTTTTCTTTTTTCTTTTTTGTAATTTTAGAATGCCAAATAGCAATTTGTTCTCCAAAAACCTTTTCTAATCTTTTTTGCATTTGAGGAGTTAAAGAAATTTCTGGCATTAGCATCACGGCTTGCTTGTTTTGTTTTAATTTTTCTTGTATCGCTTTTATGTAAATTTCGGTTTTTCCACTTCCTGTGCTTGAAAATAATAATGCAGTTTTATTGTTTTGACAGAAATCAAATGATTTTTCTTGAATTTGCGATAATTTAACCTCTGCAAAATCCTTATTTAATTTCTCTTTACTGTCATTAGAATATTGACCATAAGAAATATAAAGTGATAAAGCTTCACCAATACTACATACATAATATGCTGAAATAAACTTTGCAGTTTCTATCATTTTTTCATCATAAAATTCTTTGTCTATTATTGATATATCTACACACTTAAAAGATGGTTTTTCCACTTTTTTTATCACAACTGCTTTGGTTAAAGTTTTTCTTCCCCTCAAGCTTACTTGAACTTTTGTTCCTATTTTAATCTTATCTTTGCTTTGGTAAGTTAAAAGATTAAGTGGCGATTTAAGCAATGCCAATTCATAAAAACAAATCATTGAGTAAGATCTTTACAATATTCTTGGCTAAAATCACAATCAAAACTCAAATCAATATTGTTATATATAAAATCAACCGATTGCTTATCTGTTATCCAAGCTTTATAATCATTGGATGATAAACTTGACCAATTTCCACTTGTATTTTCTTTTGGCACTATTGGATTATCTAAAATAAGATTAAAAAGTAAATTTTCATTATCTTCCAAAATTTCTAAATTATCAATTTCATTTAATAAAATTTGTCTATTTTTATATGCTTGTATCCCATTTCTTATAAGTGCTACATCGGCTCTAAGTTTTACAGTATTTGCATTTGAAACATTATAAAATAACTTTGGAATAGCGACAGCTGTTAAAATAGATATAATAGTAATAGCAAAAATAATTTCTAAAATTGAAAATGATTTTTTGGGCATTATGAAATTGTAATATTTTGTTTAAAACTACTTAAATCTTGAATGGTATTTTCTACATCTTTTTTTACTTGTATCAATTCTTGAGTTTTTCTTAAATACGCAAGCAATAATTCCTGCGTAGATAAATCTTCACCTAAGTCTAAAAAACGCTTCAGTCCATCTTCAATCTCATTATCTAAATCTGGACCAATATCAACTGTATAAGCAAGATTATTAATATGAAAAGTTAACTCTTTATGTTCTACTATCATAAAGCGATTTTATCGAATAGTTGCTTTAGAACCAAAATAACTATTAAAATTTAACTATCATCTAGATTATTATCTTCCTCTATTCCCATAGCAATTTTAATTTTACCCTCAATTTCATTTGCTATTTCTGGATTATCAATTAAAAATTGTTTGCTATTTTCTTTACCTTGCCCTATTTTACTATCGTTGTAACTAAACCAAGCTCCTGCTTTATCAACAATATCAAGCTTAACACCATAATCAATAATTTCACCCATTTTAGAAATACCCTGACCAAACATAATATCAAATTCAACAACTTTAAAAGGAGGTGCAACTTTATTTTTTACAACTTTAACTTTTGTCCTATTTCCAATAATTTCTTCCGCTTGTTTTAAAGATGCAATTCTTCTTATATCAAGTCTTACAGAACTATAAAATTTTAAAGCATTTCCACCAGTTGTAGTTTCTGGTGAACCATATCCTGTCATACCAATTTTCATTCTGATTTGATTGATAAATATCACAGTTGTATTCATCTTATGTAAAATTCCAGTAATTTTTCGCAAAGCTTTACTCATAAGCCTAGCTTGAACTCCAACTTGCATATCATCCATATCACCATCAATTTCAACTTTTGGAGTAAGCGCTGCTACCGAATCAACAACTATTAAATCAACAGCACCACTTCTTATAACAGTTTCTAATATTTCTAAAGCTTGCTCACCATAATCTGGTTGAGATACAAGCAAATTATCAGTATCAACACCAAGATTTTTAGCATAAAGTACATCTAAAGCATGTTCTGCATCTATAAAAGCACAAACTCCGCCAGCCTTTTGACATTCAGCAATTGCATGTAAAGTTAAAGTTGTTTTACCAGAACTCTCAGGTCCGTAAATCTCAACAACTCTACCTTTTGGTAATCCACCAACACCTAGTGCTAAATCAAGCCCTAAAGAACCTGTACTAATAGATTCTATCGGCTCAATTTCTTTATCCCCAAGTCTTACAAGCGTGCCTTTTCCAAATGCTTTATCCATTTGTTTTATTGCTAAGTCAAGTGCTTTTTGTTGATTTTCATTCATTTTATTTTCTCCGTTTTTGTTATATTTTTAAAAGTTTAGCAGATTTTTTTTAATCTTATTAAAAATATGTCATTTTGACATACAATTCATTTTTTTATCACTTCAATCTATTCATTAATCCAAAAGCATCAATGTCAAACTTACTAAATCCAAACCATTTTTTACCAAGATCTTTAAATCTTTGATGTGTAATTTTATTTGAATTTATAGTACAACCACTGGTAATATAATTTTTTAAAACAGCGGTTGCCCATTGTCTAAATTTAGTAGCTTTTTTTGAGCTTACTTTATATCCTACAGAAATAATAATATCAAGATTATAATAGTTAATTTTTCTTTTTTTACCATCTGATGCAACTTGTTCCAAAATGGAACAGGTTAAATCTTTTGATAATTCATCAGATTTATAAATATTTCCAATATGCTTAACGATTGCAGGACGATTGACATCAAATATATTTGCTATATCATTAGTACCAAGCCAAATAGTGTCTTTTTCTAAAGATACTTTTAATTCTATTTCTCCATCATTGTATATTACACTATTATTATTTGCTAAATTCATTAGGTATTTTATCTAAAATAGTTTTGATTGTTATTTAATGTCAAACGAACTGCTAAATCTCGCTATCCATTCTAATTAAATAAATATTAAATCACAATATGCCAATTAATTTCATCTCTCATTTTTTTTAAGTCGACCTATTGCCAAACAAATTCTCAAACCATAAAATTTTAAATATTTTTATATCCCACATCTCTGACTTTCAATCGCGTAAACTTCTTTTAAATCGCAAGAACTACAACGATATTCCA
>JAOZVJ010000136.1 GCA_029938215.1 Arcobacteraceae bacterium
TGATAAAGCATGTCCTGGTAGATTCCACAATGTTGGCATATGTGAACCTACAATTATTAGTATGGCAGCAGGTTTATCTAAAGTTGGCTTAATTCCTGTGGCACATACTATTAATCCATTTATTATTGAAAGATCTTTTGAACAATTAAAATTAGATTTTATTTATCAAAAATTAAGTGGAAATATCATTACTGTTGGTAGTTTATTTGATTATTCAAAGCTTGGTTGTACTCATCATTGTTATGGTGACTTTGCATTGTTAAAAACTTTATTTGATGTAGAGATATTATTTCCATCATCTAATATAGAATTTGACTTATTATTTAAACAATCTTATGATAATAATAAATTAACATTTTTTAGAATACCTGAAAGAACACATGGTATTGAGTTTAATAATGTTGAAATTGGAAAAGCCATTAAAATTTCAGAAGGTTGTGATTTAACTATCGTTGTTACAGGACCACAATTAAAAGATGCATTAAAAATAAAAGATGAATTATCTAAAAAGAATAAAAATGTTGAGATACTTTATATTCATACAATTAGACCGCTAGATAAAGAAACTATTTTAAAGAGTAGTTTAAAAACAAAAAAAGTTTTAGTGATTGAAGAGCATGGTGAAAATGGTGGATTAGGAGAAGATATATTAAAATTAATTTATTCCATTAATAATATTAGGTATGAACATGCTTGTGTAAAAAATGGATTTATACATGAATATGGAAGTTATGATGATTTATTAAAAATTGCAAATCTAGATTATAAATCATTATTAGCTATGGCAAAAAAGTTAATAAGTGAGTAAATCTAAACATACAAAATTTCATAGCAAACATGAATTATTATCAAAAGATATATATGATAATAGCACTATGCTTCCAAGTAGATATGTATTAGTATTAACAAATAAGTGTAATCTTAATTGTTCATTTTGTTATCAAGATAAACAAAGTTATGAGAAAAATATGAAAACCAATGATTGGTTAAATTTAATTAATCAATTACCAGCTTATTCGAGAATAACTTTAACAGGGGGTGAACCCCTAGTTTATTCAGATTTTAAGAATATATTTACTGAAGTAGCAACTAAATTTGACTGTAATATTATAACTAATGGATTGCTTTTGACAAAAGATATAATTGATTATATTCTATCGTTTGAAAAGTTTAAAGTATTATCAATATCAGTTGATGACATAGGTAATTTATCAAGAGATGTTACTCCTAAGCAATGGATAGAGCTTAAAGAAAATTTATCTTATTTTATAAAAAGAAGAGATGAATTAAGACTAGATACATTGCTAGATATAAAAACACTAATTCTAGATAATACAAGCGAACAATTGTTTGATATATATAAATTCTGTAAAGAAGAATTAAATTGTGATACACATGCTTTTCAATTTTTAAAAGGTTCGGAATTGCAGCATGCAGATGTAATATCACCTTATGAAAAGATATTTGATAATCCAAATACATATAAATATAAAAAAATGAATCAAATAAAACAAGAACTTCAGAAAGTTCAAAAATATAATAGTACTGCTAATACAAATTCATATGTACATCCTGATTTTGCAGATTTGAATAATCAAAGCAATTTAGATAATCTGGATATTTTAAATAAAGATTTTAATTCAAATGATTATAAAAAATGTATTTTTCCTTGGTCCAGTGTGCATATTAATTATGATGGTGAGCTTATTCCTTGTCTTGCAATAGGTATGGGTAATGTTAAAAATAAGCCACTCAAAGATATAATATTTAGTGAAAGATTTAATAAATTTAAATTAGAAATAAGTAAAAATCTTGTCCCTGCATGTAGCAGATGTGGTTGGCTAAAGAGTAAAGAATTGTAAAAATGAATAAAATAGTTATTTTAGGAAATACTGGATTTATAGGTAGATATTTTAATAGTAATTTTTCTAAGATATATGAAGTTTACGGTTTTAGCTCTAGTGAATGTAATCTTTTAATACAAGATGATATGAAAAGAATATTAAATGATTTTGATTCAAATGATATCTTAATAATTTGTTCGTCAATTACACGGCTTTATGAAAATTCACAAGAAAGTATGAATAAAAATATTTTAATGATACAGAATGTTTCAAACATACTGCAAGAGATAAAGTTCAAACAAGTTGTTTTTTTAAGTACTATTGATGTTTATGGTATAAGTATAGAAAATGAATATATTGATGAATTAACACCATTAAACCCAAATGATTATTATGCTACATCAAAAGTAGTTAGTGAGTTTATATTAAAAAAAGTATGTTCAGAAAACAATATCAAATTATTTATTGCTAGACTTAGTGGTGTTTATGGAGTTGGCGATAAAAATAAAAGTACAATGTATAGCTTAGTTTCTTCTGCTATTAAAAATAAAAAAATAATATTGTATAATAATGGTTCAGATAAAAGAGATTTTATAAGTGTTGAATATTTGTATAATATAATATTAAATAGTATAAAAAATAATTATGATGGAACTTTAAATATTGCAACAGGAAAAAGTTTTACAATTAAACAAATAGCACTAATGATACAAAATATTTTAAGTAATAATATAAAAATAGAGTATAAAATAACTGATAATATAGATAGAATAAATGATATCAAATTTGATATAAGTAAATTAGAAAAAAGTAATTTAAATACTAATAAAATAATATTAGAGCAATACTTAAGTCAATATATAAAGAATAATTATGAAAACTAATTTAAAAAGAGTACATATTGAACTTAGTTCAAAGTGTAATTTAAAATGTGTACATTGCAGTCTTCAAATTGACAAGTATAATGCACAGAGAAAAGAATTGGATACAAAACTTGTTAAAAAAGTTATTGATGAGTTGGCTAAGAATTATCAAGATTTAAGAATTAATTTACAGGGTATTGGGGAAGCATCTTTGCATCCTGATTTTACAACATTAGTTAAATATATTAGTACCTTAGGTTTTTTGGTCGAAACAACTAGA
>JAOZVJ010000137.1 GCA_029938215.1 Arcobacteraceae bacterium
ACCCTCGACCTCCGGCTTATGAGACCAGCGCTCTAACCAGCTGAGCTACCTTGACTTTTTATAGATGAGAAGTATAGCTTTATAATCATAAATGTAAGCTTAATTAATAGGCATTGCAAATAAACAAAACATCATACTAGCAACCGCAATTATATCAGTTACGGCAGTTATATCATTTTTTCATCTTTAAATATAATTATAATTTTTATAAAAAAATATGTTATAAAAAATGATTTTTTATATTTTAGAGGTTTTATTGTGATTTTTTAATAGTAATTTTTAAGACAATTTAAAATATGGGTGTACTTTTAGGTGTACTTTTGAATTATGTATTTTGCAAGGGTAATTGTAGAATTACCCCATAATTTTATAATTACTTAATGGTTATTTTCTTAATTATTACCCAGTAATTCTACAATTACCCTATAATATATTTCTTAATTATTACCCAGTAATTCTACAATTACCGCTATCATTTTAAATCTATTATATTATCGTTCTTTCAGAAATCATATTTGCTACAGTTACATTGTTACATTACATTGTTACATTACATTGTTACATTACATAAGTGGTATTTTGCAAAAATTTGTAAATGACTTGTATAAATAATTTAGGTATAATTCAATTCCAAAATTAGAAAGGTTTTTGCTTGGGTACTAAAAATAAAAAACTTTTAGGATTAATTACTTCAATGATTTTACATCATATAAGAAATATATTTAATGCAAAAGAGTTGTATATCACAAAAAGAAAACTTGATTTAATCCTATTAAAACACCCTTTAGAATTTCAATATATTAAAAGTGATAATTTTCAAATTATTTTAGATAATACTGTTGCAAAATGTGAATATAATAAAGATAAACAAGTAATAAATTTTATCTCATATATTGATAATAAATATATACTATATGGCATATCAAATAACAATTATTATACTTCTTTAACAACTATATTTTATCCAAGTAAAAAACAATTAAACAACTGCAAAGTAACAATGAAATTTTTTAATGAAAAATTTAAATATGATTTTGATGAGTTTTTAAAATAAAAATTAAGAGACGGGAGAGAAACTACCCGTATCTTTCCTGTGTCAGTACCACCCTGCATAAAGCCAAGGACACAAGGTATGTGGACTCCCTTATTTCCACCTCTCTTAATCTTAATACTGTTATTGTAGCATATAATCACTACAAATGTACATATATTTACATTTTTTATAAAAATTCGCTGTTTTTTTTGATTTACATCATAGCTTCAAAATTATTAGGCTCTTCGTAATGAGTGGTTTATATTTATATTTTTATTCTAATCTGCAGATGGTAACTATGATGAACTGTAAAATTTTATTTATAATTTTATAAGCTCATCTATATATTTACAAATATAACTATTATCAATAAAATTTATTACTTGTTTTAAATTTCTAGTTTGCTTGCAATATTTTTTATTTTTTAACATAATCTTTACATGTTATTTGAAGTATATTTGGATTAACTACAGTATATAAATGATATATTCCCATGTTGTTATTGTAATTTCCGAGACATACGTTATTTATATATGTTTCTTTTGACTGTTTAACTATTTTAGAAGTTAAAAAAGATAGTATAGTAATAAATTTACCTTTTTCTTTTCCAACTAAAGTTGCACTTAATGGAAATAGATTTTGTGGAAATACTGAAAAAGGAGCGATATTTTGTATATCTAGTTTATTATTATTTTGATAAATTGATATATTTTTTATATGAGCACCTTTCTTTTCTGTTGATTCTTTAAAATTTGCTTTGATATTCAACATGCTATAATTAAGTTTTTGGTTTCCTTTTAAAACTATATACCATCCCGTGTAGTTTGTTTTTTTATTTTTAGGAACAATAAACAATGTATTAGAATAGTTAGTAAATTGTGGCTTAGATTTTCTAAAATTACTATCAACTGCATTTTTTAAAGCTACATCAACATAAAATTCTGTTAATGAATTTGCAAATAAACAAGAATTTATCCCAATAACTATTATTAAACTAAATATTTTTTTCATATTCATGCCTTTTTATTAATTTGTAGTTATTTTATCCTTAGTTTAATTAAAATTCATTATTAGCTTCATTTGTAGATTAATAATTTCTACCAGCCTAATTCACAAGATGTAGCACTACCAATAACTAAAATAGCATATTCACAAGTTACTTTAAAATTAATACCGATATTTGTGTCCACTAAACATTTATCAACTACAGAAGTACTATTTGCAAGTTGTATTTTTGATACTGTTTCACAAGACCATTTAAAATTACTAGCTCTTGGTGCAACCTCAGATACTAATTTACGAATTTCAGTATTAACTGAACTATTATTAGTACCTAAAGTTTCTGCATTTACATTTATCAAACTCAATACAATGCCAATATATACTAAAAAATATTTCTTTTTCATTCAAAACTCATCATCAATGGCACTAAGAGATTTTTTTAATTTGATCAATATTTTATCAATCCAACTTTTCGGTACCTCTTTTAGCAATTGCACCAGCTCATCAACTTCATCACCATCTATAAAATCACTTTTATTTAAAATAATTTGATTACTATTTATGGCTACATTACTATTATTTCCATTATGTATACTTACGCCATTGCAATCTTCTAAAAACATATCTCCGCTACCATCAATAAAAGAATGAATATTTATTTTAAAGTTTAAATATAAATTCTTTAAAATTTTATAGGGAATTTCTACTTGTTGTTTTTCATATTTAGAAATCATATTTTGTGAAGTATCAAGTTTTTGAGCAAATTCCGTTTGACTTAATCGCAATTCTTTTCTAATACTCATTAAATTTATAGAATTATACATATTATACTAATACTCCTTGACATTTATGAAACATAAGAGTATAATTACTCATATCATTGATATTTATACATTTCTTTACATTTTTAATATAAAGGATACCAAAATCCCTATTAATATGTAG
>JAOZVJ010000060.1 GCA_029938215.1 Arcobacteraceae bacterium
TAAAAAAAGAAAATATAAAAATTTTAGAAAAGATTTAATTTAAAAAATCAGGAGAAATAGTGTTAAACAATAGAGAGATAAGTGAATTATTCGAGGTACAAATAAACACACTATATAATTGGCAAAAAACAAAACCTAAATTATATAAATATCTTCAAAATGCAGACTATAATTATAATAGAAATCAAGAAATAAATGTTTTGCTTGATGAGTATTCTAGAGATATTAAAAAAGATTTTTTACCTAAAGAGATTGAATATATTATCAAGACAGCCGTTGAGTTGTCAAGTATAGAAGATGTGAAAATTTTCCATAAAATTTTTATAGAATGTGAATATAAAAATATTCCGCATAATAGAGATAATATATTACTGATATACGATAAAATTTCAAAGTTGAATATTATTGAGAAGTATATATTTTACAAGAAGATATATAAATATAGAAAAAATAGTAAATTTGAAAAAAATGAAATTCTAAAAGTTTTTAAAGAGTTTCTTTCTTGAGGTATTCTTGATATTATCATTTGCAGAAGGTTTTTTATTGGGAATAGGAGCAGCTGTTCCTCTTGGTCCTATAAATGTTTTGATAATGAATGTGGCGATTAAAAACTACAAAAGTGGTATGGCTATTGGTTTTGGTGCTATGAGTGTTGATATTTTATATTTCTCATTAATATTTTTTGGTCTTATATCATTTTTAAATACTCCTTTTATTTTAAAAACACTAGGTTTTTTTGGAAGTTCTTTTTTACTTTATTCAGCTTATTTGATATTTAAAAACAGAAATAAAAAATTATCAAAAAGTAAAGAAAAAATAAATAAAAAAAATTTATTAAAATTGTATTTAAGTGGTTGTTTTTTGAGTTTTTTAAATCCATATGCAATTGCATTTTGGATAAGTATCGCAAGTTATGCGAGTTCTGGTAGTTTTTCCCATCCGTTTTTTATTATCTTTGGAATGCTAAGTTCTATTTTGCTTTGGATAACGCTTATGCCTTATTTTGTACATAAATCAAAACACAAAATTTCACAAAAAGTATCTTTTTATATTTCTTTGTTTTCTTCTGTTGTTTTATTTGGCTTTGCTATATCTTTGTTTGCAAAAACATTTTTATTTTAGATGCTGTATAAATAAAATACAAATATGAATAAAATTTATAAAATCTATAATTTACTTCTAGAAAAATACGGTACTCAAGGATGGTGGCCTTTTTTAGGTATCGGGTATCATAAAGGTGATTATAAATATCCTAAAAATAGTGACCAGATATTTGAAGTGGCATTAGGCTCAATTTTAACTCAAAATACAACTTTTCTATCTGTAGTAAAATCATTAGATAACTTAAATGATATAGGATGTATCACAAGTAAAACTATAAAATCTATGGAAATAGATAAATTAAAAGAATGCATAAAACCATCTGGATATTTTAATCAAAAAGCAGATTACATTTTAAACTTTATAGAATTTTACGATAGTTTAAATGGCAAAATTCCAACAAGAGAAGAACTTTTAAAAGTAAAGGGAATAGGGGAAGAAACTGCTGATTCAATTTTACTTTATGGATATAATCAATCGCAATTTAAAATAGATGCTTATACTAAAAGACTGCTTTTAGAACTTGGGCTTATTGAGCAAAAGGCTAAATATAAAGATATGAAAGTTTTAATGGAAGATTCTTTAAAAGAGATGATAACAGATGAAGAGGACTTACGAATTGTCTATCAAGAGTGCCATTCACTTATAGTTGAGCATGGGAAACAGTATTATTCTAAAAAACCTTATGGAATAGGGTGTTTTTTGAAAAGCAAGTTTTGATTTAATATAAAATATATAAAGCATATTACTATTGTACAAAAGTATACAAAAATTTATTGTACTATTAGAATTAGTCAAAAAGTACTAGAGGTTCGGTTTTATAACTATTTACATGGAATTGTGCTAAAATATTTTCAAACAAAAGAATTTGTGCAATATGTGGAGCTACTGTTGATGATGTACATCATATAAAAGAACAAAAGACAAAAGATGAAAAAGGTTTTATTGGGTCTGTAAATGCAAATCATAAATACAATCTTATTCCTTTGTGTAAAAAACATCATAAAATGGTACATAATGGAAAGATAAATATAAATGGATTTGTGACAACATCAAAGGGTTTAGAATTGCATTATACAAATGAAGAGGAGGAATTATGAAAATATTTTTACTTGAAGATGAGTTGATGTTGCAAAGTTCTGTTTGCGAATATCTTGAAGCTCTAGGGCATACGATTGCTTGTTTTGGCGATGGTAAAGAAGCACAAAAAGATTTAGAAACCAATATATATGATTTATTAATCTTGGATATAAATGTGCCAAATATTGATGGACTAAATGTAATGAAAGATTTGTATAAAAACAATACATTTACTCCTACAATTTTTATTAGCGCAAATATTGATATAAATACTATTTCAGAAGCTTTTGATTTGGGTGCTATTGATTATTTGAAAAAACCTTTTCATTTAAAAGAGTTAGGGCTAAGAATACAAAAAGAGGTAAAAAACATTCAACAACATAAAAGTTTGCATACGATATTGAGCAAAAACTATTCATTTTCTTTAGATAATAATACTCTTTTTTATAATAAAGAAGTAGAGCAATTAACTAAAAAGAAACTTCAAATTATAAACTATTTAGCTTCAAATATAGGAATAATTATTACAATTGATATTTTGAGAGAATATATTTGGGATAGTGAACCAGTTAGTGATGCAACAATTAGAACAGAAATGAGTAGATTAAAAAAAAGTCTTAAAGAAAATTTTATTAAAAATATTAAAGGTATTGGATATACGATAAATAAGTATATTTCTCCTATTTAAACAATTTTGAACAAATTCGTATTTCTGTATCATTAATAGTTTTTATAGAAATATGATAAATAGTTTGATTGTTTTCATTTTGTGAAATAATTTTAGTTTTAAATCTCATATCATTTAAAATAAAAGTATCTATTTCATTTTGTGTGTGTGATTTGATATATTTTTTTATATAGTCCATATGAATATTTGCTTGAAGATGCAAGTATTTAAGTTTGTCAATGTTTGATGAAATTGTACTTGTTTCGATTATAGAAATACTAAGATATGAGAAAAATGTCATTAATATTATTGTCATTAAAAGAGCAAAAGATTTTTTCATTTTACTATCCAAGTCTGACAAATGTTATTATATAAATTTATACAAATATCAATAGTGTATATCTTGTTTTCATTTGAGACTGTAAAATTCGTAACATTTTTTTGAAGTAGATTGGAATTATAAAAAAGTTTATCATTTTCGTAGTTTATTTTGTTTAGATTTGTATCTTTTTTTAGTGTTGTAATTAAAAATAACTTTGTTGTTTCAAATTCTAGTTTAGTAAGATTTGTGGTAAAGTTTGATTTGTTTTTTTCATTTACTTCAAATAAAAATTTTGTTGTTGTTAAAAATATAATTGATAATAAAACTATTGAAACTATTGTTTCTAATAGAAGTAAAGATTTTTTCATTTAATATTGAATAAATTTAATTTTTTCATCAGAATTTATTTGATTGGTTAAGCAAAAATTATTTTCTTTTATTTGTAAGTCTTTATAAGTCTGATATGAACTATCAGCGGTAAAAATATGACTAAAACCACTTATTATAATTGATAAAATAATAAGAGAAATTAAAGTTTCAAATAAAGACAAAATAAAATCTTATTTTGTATAAATTTATATTTTTAGCTTTTTGCAAGCTCAAGAGCTTTGTTGTAAGCAGTTTGAATAGTTTGGCTTATTTCTTTTTTTATATTGTTTTTTTCTAAATAATTATATCCAGCCTCAGTAGTTCCATTTGGACTCATTACTTTTTTAATAATATTTTCTGGTTCATCACTTTTTAAAAGTGGAACAAATCCATCAAAAAGACCATTTGTTAGGACGATAGCATCTTCTTTTTTTAATCCTGCATTTATTCCGCCTTTGATAATAGCATCAGCAAAATAAGCTAAAAATGCAGGACCACTGCCTGCTACTGCTGTTGCAATATCAAGTTCATTTTGAGTTTCTACCCATAAAGTTTGACCAATACAATTAAAAATATCAATAGCTTCCTCTTTTATGAATTGATTTCCTGTTAAAGTTGTCATAGATTTACCAAACTTTGCTGCTACATTTGGCATAGCTCTTGCATAAAATTTTGAAGATATATTTTGTTTTATATTTTGAATTGTAGTACCTGCTAATACGGAATAAAATGTTTTAGCGGTTCCTTTTAGTTTTTTAGATACTTCTACTAGATTGTATGGCTTTACACAAAATATTATATTTTTGCCTGATATATCGTAACCGTCTATTAATTCTTTGATTATAATTTTTGGAAGTTTTTGTTTTAATAATTCAAGTTTATTTAAATCTCTTCCAACTACTTCGATAGAGTAGGATGCCTCAAGAAGACCACTTATTAAAGCTTGTGCCATATTTCCATTGCCAATGATTGTTAAATTCAATTTTATTCTCCTGAGTTGTTATATTAATTATTGTAGCATTTAAAGCTTAAGAATATAGACAGTTTTTAATAGAAAATTAGATAAAATCTATTTCAATTTTAATAATAAAAGGGATTGTGTATGCACAAACAGATAATTACTTTAATGCTGACGATATTCGTATTTGCAGCTTGTTCAAGTAAACAAGAAATAGCAGAGTATAATAAGCCTGCGGTTTATTGGTATAATAAAATGTTAAAACAAATAACAGATTATCAGCTTGATGAAGCTGATGATACTTATACTTCTTTAGAATCAGAACATAGAAATTCGCCACTCTTGCCATCATCACTTATGATAATAGCAGTAGCACATATGCAAGAAGAAGAGTATGCCATGGCAAATTATTATTTTGATGAGTATCTTAAGAGATTTGCACAAAAAGAAAATGTTGATTATGTAAGATATTTAAAAATTAAATCAAAATTTTTGGCGCTTAAAAATCAGTTTAGAGAGCAAGAATTAGTATATGAAACGATAGAGGAAACTCAAAATTTTATTAAAAAATATCCAAATTCAGATTATGTTTATTTGGTTCAAGCTATTAAAAGTAGATTGCATATGGCAAAATCTTCTTTTGATAAAGAAATATCTGATCTTTATAAAAGAACAGACAAACCAGAAGCAGCAAAAATTTATAGCAATAGAGCCAAAGAAAGTTGGGATGATATAAAAAATGTTAAAAAGGTAAAAGTGCCTTGGTACAGAGCGGTATTTGAGTAATAAATATGGTATTAAATGATTATGATAAATTTCCAGATAAATTACCAATAATTATAGAAGATGATATATTTTTATATCCTTTTATGATAGCACCTTTGTTTATGGGCGATGAACAAAATATAAAAGCTGTAAATTACGCAATAGATAATAATAAACTTATAACAGTAGTAGTAAGCACTCCAAGCAACGAAGGACAAAGGGGAACATCATCTTTTTATAATGTTGGGGTTGTAGGTAATGTGATGAGAAAAGTTACTTTACCAGATGGTAGAATAAAAGTTCTTTTTCAAGGCTTGGCAAAAGTTTCAATTCAAGAGGTTGTTAGTGGTTCACCGCTTATTGCTGTTGTAGATATCTTGCATACTGATTCTTATGACCAAAAAGAAATAGAAGCAACACTTGATATTTTGCATAAAAATGTAAAAATATTATCAAAATTAAATCCTAAATTTCCCGTAGATTTACTTAAAACAACAGAAGAAACTAAAGATGCTAGTAGGGTAGCTGATCTTATCTCTTCGGTTATTAATATTACAAAAGAAGAATCGTATGAGCTTTTTAAAGAAACTAATGTCTCAAAAAGACTAATAGCTTTGATAGAGAATATTAAAAAAGAGATTGAGAATTTTAAACTTCAAGAAGAGATAACGCAAAAAGTAAATAAAAAAATTGAAAAAACTCATAAAGATTATTTTTTAAAAGAGCAAATGAAAACTATCCAAAAGGAACTTGGTGGAGATAATCAAAGAGATAAAGAGATAGTGTCATTTAAAAAGAAACTAAAGAAACTTAAGCCTTTTATGCCTAAACTTGGTTTTAAAGAAACAAAAAAACAAATAGATAAATTAAGCAGAATGCATCCAGATAGTGGAGATGCTTCTATATTACAAACTTATATTGAGCAGGTTTTTGAAATTCCATTTGGTAAATTTTCAAATGAGAAAATAGATGTCAATGAAGTTGAAGCACAACTAAATAAAGATCATTATTCTTTAAGAAAACCAAAAGATAGAATAATAGAGTTTTTTTCTGTTAAGCAATTATTGGAACAAAGAGGAATTGAAAATATTCAAAACAAAGGAACAGTATTATGTTTTGTAGGACCTCCTGGGGTTGGTAAAACTTCTTTGGCAAACTCAATATCTAAAGCACTTAAACGAAAATTAGTAAGAATTGCACTTGGCGGAATGGAAGATGTTAATGAATTAAGAGGACATAGAAGAACTTATGTTGGTGCAATGCCAGGGCGTCTTGTGGCTGGATTAATGACTGCTAAAACAATGGATCCAGTGGTGGTACTTGATGAAATAGATAAAATTGGAGCAAATCATAAAGGTGATCCAACTGCTGTAATGCTTGAGGTTCTTGATCCTGAACAAAATAATGAATTTAGGGATTTGTATTTAAATTTTAGTATAGATTTAAGTAATTGTATATTTGTATCAACTGCCAATAATCTAAGTAATATTCCTGCTCCACTAAGAGATAGGATGGAATTTATTGAGATTAGCAGCTATACTCCAAGTGAAAAATTTTATATAGCAAAAGACTATCTAATACCGCAAGAATTAAAAAAACACGGTCTTAAAAAAAGTGAAATAAATCTTAGTAATCCAACAATAAATTTAATAATAGAAAAATTTACTAGAGAAGCAGGGGTAAGAAATCTAAGACGAGTATTTGCAAAACTTTTTAGAAAAGTAGTAAAACAATTAATATTTGAAAAATATGCTAAAAAAATAATAATTAACACTAGAAACTTGGAAAAATATCTTGATAATCCAGTATTTGAAATTGATTTAGCTGATAAAAAAAATAGTGTAGGTATAGCAAATGGACTTGCTTGGACAGCGGTTGGTGGAGATGTATTAAAAATAGAAGTTGTTAAATTCAAAGGAAAAGGTGCTCTTACTCTTACTGGAAATATGGGTGATGTGATGAAAGAATCAGCTAAAATTGCCCATAGTGTTGTAAAAAGTTTAATAAAAAATAAATCAATCAAAGTTAATGAACAAGATATTCATATGCATATACCAGAAGGTGCTACTCCAAAAGATGGTCCAAGTGCAGGTGCTGTTATGGCTTTAACTTTATATTCAATTTTAACAAACACAAAGATTAAAGCAGATGTTGCTATGACTGGTGAGCTTACGCTTACAGGAAAAATTTTACCAATAGGTGGATTAAAAGAAAAATTAATAGCTGCATATAAAGCAAAAATGAAAAAAGTATTAATTCCTGAAAAAAATTATAAAAGAGATTTAAAAGATATTCCAAATGAAGTAAAAGAGAATATTGAAATAATACCAATTAGTAACATATCAGAAGTTTTAAAAGAATCTTTAGTGTAAATAATGAAACAAGAAGATTTTGAGGAGTATGTAAAATATTTACAAAATAAAAAATTTGTAACAAGCAGAAGACCAAGTGCAATTATCGGTAATTTTTATATGCTTGTTACAATTGTAATTATGTCAATTTGTATTATTATTTATGTAAATTATGTGGTTCCTTCTCAGGATATAGGTAAAAATAAAAAAGAAAATGTCAAAAAAATTAACAATCACTAATATAATTATTTTTATAAATATAGTAATGTTTTTATTGCAAAATACAATTCAAAATGGTGGTTTACTTTTTGGATTAAATATATATTTTTTAAAATATAATCTTTGGTTTCAGCCATTGTCATCTATGTTTGTTCATGGCGGAATTGCTCATATTTTTATGAATATGTTTATACTTTTTCAATTTGGCAATGAAATAGAAAAAGCAATAGGAAAAACAAAATATATAGTGTTGTATTTTATTGGCGGACTATTAACTTCTGTTGGTAGTTTTGCCTATATGTATTTTAGTGGTAATTGGGCAAATTTAGTTGGTGCTAGTGGTGCAATTTGTGTTTTAATTGGATTTGTCGCCCTAAGAGATAAATATAATCGTAAAGGGCTAGTTGTGTGGGTACTTTTAATATCTTTCGCACCACTTTTACTTGGACTTCCAATTGCTTGGTATGCTCATGTTGTAGGATTTATAATTGGATGGATTTTAGGATATATTCTATAGTGATTTTACTAACTATTTTTTTGAATTAGTTATAAACTCATTGATTTTATTTGCAATTTTTTCAATGGGTTCTTTTGCATCTATAAAAATATGATTTATTTTAAGTAAATTTATAGATTCTTTTAATCTGTTTTGAATTTCAAGTAAATATTCAATACCACGAGATTCTATATTGTCATTTTCTTTCGCACTCAATCTTTTTGTTAATTCTTCGCGACTTAATTCTAGCAAAACAATATATGTAGGCAAAGTGTTGTTTGTAGCTATAAGATTTAAAGATGTAACTATTTCCAATGGTAACTCTTTTGCATAAGCTATGCCACTTATTAGACTTCTATCGCTTATAACTATCTTATCTTTGTTTGGCAAGACTACTTCTTCAATATGTTCTGCTCGATCTGCTAAAAATAAAAACATTTCAGCTAATTTTGATTTTGCACGACCATTTAAGACCATCTCTCTTAATTCTTTCCCTATTTTTGTAGCCCCTGGTTCTTTTGTAAATATTGCATTTGGGTATTTTTTTTGTAAAATATCTAATTGAGTTGATTTTCCTGCAGTATCAATGCCTTCTATTACAATATACATTAATATAGCTCCTTTATTATTTCTTTTGGTACAAGATTATTGAAATTCCCATCAAATTTTATAAGTTCTCGCACAATAGATGAGCTTACAAAAGCATTTTTTAAAGTTGGCATAAAATATATTGTTTCAATTTCTTTATCCAATGATGAGTTTGCGTATCCCATTTGTAATTCATATTCAAAATCGCTTACAGCTCTTAAACCTCTTATAATATTTGTCACGCCTTGTTCTTTTGCAAAATCTACAAGTAGATTATTAAAAGGCTTTGCAATAGTTCCATCCAAGTTTTTAGTCGCAATTTCTACCAATTCCACTCTTTTGTCTATATTAAACATTGGTTTTTTTGCATCCGAACTGGCAATAGCAACTATTACTTCATCAAACACTTTTAATGCTCTTTTGATAATATCAATATGTCCATTTGTTATAGGATCAAAAGTTCCGCTATATATTGCCTTTTTTTTACTCATTTTATTTTCCTATCCATCTTTTGTATAAATTATTTTCAATATCTAACAAATCAAACCATTTGCCAATTATAAAATTTTCCATCTCTTCTAAGGTTTGCTGTTTTGAATAGTATCCAATAACTGGTGGAGCAATAACAACTCCATACATTGACAGCTTTGCCATATTTTCTAATGATATTGTACTATAAGGCATCTCTCTTGGCGATAAAACGATTTTTCTTCTTTCTTTAAGCATAACACTAAAAGCTCTAGTAATTAGCGTATCGCTAATTCCTGTAACGCATTTTGCTAATGTATTCATACTGCAAGGAGTTATTATCATAGCATCAGCTTTATATGAGCCAGATGCTATATCAGACCAAATTTGGTCATCATCATATAAAACTAAGTTCTTTTTATTTGTTATTGCTGATATGTCTTGATTATCTTCGTATTGAAGTGTGATTTTTGCACTATTTGATAATATCAAGTGAGGCTTTATGTGGGATGGAAGTAAATCTACAAGTTTTAACCCGAGCTTGACTCCACTTGCCCCAGTAATACCAATGATTAGATTCATACCTACCGACCTTTTATTTTTATAGTTGTATTTTAACAAAATGCCCTTAGTTATTTCCTGAAAAAAGACAATAAACATATAAAAAATAAATATTTTAAAGAAAAAGCATAGGTAAATCCGACCACGCCTACAACACCACAATATTCTAGAAGCAAATATTTCATTAAATTTATTTTTCAAAGGAAAGCTGTCATTTTTATGAAATTATTTCAATTTTTACTGCAAATGACTAAAAAGGCATATTTTAGGGATTAGTATATTTTTTATTTTAATAAAAATAGTTATTGTGTAAAAAATACAGACTGTTATTAAAAATTAAAGTTCAAATATGTCAGATATAAAAATATCTGAATT
>JAOZVJ010000061.1 GCA_029938215.1 Arcobacteraceae bacterium
AAATAAATGGCAACATCTTTTTTAAGTTTTAATGATACATACAGTCTCCATATATATCTCCAATCTTTATATGGTCCTATATTCACACCACCAGGTGCATTAATCACTTTATCTGCTGATTTTAGAATATTGATTTCTTTCTTTAAAATTCCATTCGTAAAACTTAAAATTAAGAATTTAATTATACTAAATGGCAAAATAAATGTCAAAATCAATAATATTTTCTCTAAAAATGTCATTTGTAATCTAGTTGCTATATTATTAACTCTATCATCTAGAATCTCATATTTATTTATACTAGGACTATTATATAGTACCTGTATATTTTCATATTTAATATTATTAATTTTTACAATATTTCGTAAAAGTCCCTTACCTGCTGCTTCATCTCCATGATTTCCTGCATGTTGATTTATAATAACTATATTCATTTTAATCCTTTATATCTTTGTATTATACTAATAAGTTTTGAAAAAAAGTATCTATGGTATTTACTAAAACCAAAAAAGTATTTCTTATAAAATTTACTTCTAAATATTTTAATTAATTTTAAAAATCTTTTCTTATATTTCTTAAAAATATATTTTTTAACTAATGTCCCTTTTTGTGACAATACCGCATCTTCTTGACTTAATATTTCAATAACTTCTAAATCAGTATTATTTATCATTGAAACAATAATATTTTCTCCATTGATGGTATGTGTAATAACTATAGATGAACCTATCTTGTCTTTTTCTACATATCTTTTTAGCCATGGATCAGCGATAGATATATCAGCATCTAATCCAAATGTATCTTTACAAGATAAACACCGATTTAGATTAAAAATTTGTGAATGAAAAACATCAATCCACTTAGAGTTATTATTGTGGAAAAAATATTCTTTTTCATCTGTTTTTATCTGAATACCTGAAGGCCATCCGTTGCCACGGTATCTAAATTCTTTAACTTTTGATATGTCAATATTATTTTTTTCTAAAAAATAATATGTTGCTTCTTTTTCTAATTGAGTTGAACATACTAAAGCTAAGACAACTGTTTCAATGTTATTATTATTCATTAGTCGTTTTATAGGACTAATTTGACATGGTAAACAACTAATCATAATTGGGGATTTAATATCCTTTATATTTTCTTTTAAGAAATTATAAATATTTATCTCATGATAAATTGAACCAGTTTGATGATACTCATCAAATGAATTTATTATATATGGTTTAAATAATTCAACTCCAGTAAACTTAAAACCTATGGCACTATTTATCTTATTTGTTTCAAATAAGTGTTTTATCAAGTTAGTAATGATACCACCTGATGAACCTTTATATCTAATATCATCTTTATTTGATGCCAATACTCTTGGTTGGAAATTAAACTTAGGATTTTCCATTAAATATCCTTTTAAAAAAATAAATTCTTATTAATATTATTGTTAAATCGGCAATAAGAATTAAAAATAAAAATTCAAAAAGTCCAAAATACTTTAAAACTAATGGTGCAGTTATTATAAAAATAATTGCTGGTACAAGTTGAGATGTTGATAATTCTTTATGCTTACCAATTACAAGCAAACCATTTAACCCCAATGAATTGATAATTGTATATAAAACAATAGTAATCAATAAGATATAAAATATATAAATATGTTCCATGAAATTATCACCAAGATAATAACTAAGTAAAAAATCTGATATTAAATATATAAATAAACATAAGAATACTGAAGATAAAATAGTATAAAAAGATAGCTTTTTCCAAAGTTGCAAATAATTCTCTTTATTTTCACTATATATTTTTGATAGCCTAGGGAAAAATGTTTGGTTTATTATATAAAAAAAGCTTTTTACAGCAGAAACTAACTTTTCAAATGCAGAGTAATAGCCAGCCATAGTATAGTCAATAAAAATTCCTATTAATAGTATTGGACTTGCTGATAACACTGTAGAAGATGATATCGATAAAAATACATGAAAACCATTTTCAATATGCTCTTTTATTTTTAAATTATTAAAATCAAATGGTTGATTAAACTTATAAACAATAATATATAATGATATAACCCCACCCAGAATAAAGCCAAATCCATTTAATAAGGGAACATATATATAATCACTTGGCTCCTGAATAACAACAAATATCAAAATAGTAAATAATATCTTAGATATTATGTTTACTATAGTAATATATTTCATTTTTTCCATACCTTGAAAATACCATACAGGAAACATAGCATTACCTACAACAAGTAAAAATGACAGATAATACAGTTCCCAATCAGATGAAAACTTTTCAAAACTAAAAACTACTATAGTTAGGATTAAAAATGAAACAACTATTAATATTGCCTTGATACTCATAACACTAGAAAATATTTCTGTAATTTTATTTTTATCATCTCTATGTATTGAAACTTCTCTTGTTGCTGATAAATTAAATCCATAATCCACTAAGATATTAAAAAACATTAAAAAAGCTTGAGCAAACATAACTAAACCAAACTTATCTACACCAAGAACTCTTACCAAGTAAGGCAATGTTAAAAGTGGCAGTATATAAGTAAAGGCTTGTAATACAGACAAAGAGAAAAAATTAGATAGTAGCCTTTTCTTATCTTCTGTATTTGCTATGTTTTTTAGTTTTTTTATCAAATTAGTTTCTCATTCTTTACACTGTATAAAGATAGAGTGTTGACAACTAGCCTTTCAGCTGTATTCTTTGCACAAAATCTAACCATTAAATATTCAAATATTAAAAATAATATGTAATACAAACTTATTAAATCATATCGAATATATATAGGAATTACCAACAGAAGCATTAATAGTGACATCATAGACAGTTCTCTACATAGCAAAGAGTCTTGATGTGTTTTGTCTATACTTTTGTCTTGTATTGATTTAAAAATCTCATACCATTGTCTATTTTGTTTTGTTGGATTTGTTGGAAATTTACCTATTTTCTTTTTTAATTCTTTTATATTAATTCTGTCATCACTACCAACATGCTTACTAAATGCTTCACAACCTGGCAATCTATTTTTAAACTTCCAAAATACTATAATTTCTTTAATACTATTTGTAAATGCTCCACCTATTACTATTATAATTAAGCTTAACATAGTAAAAAAGAGACCATCTTTAACTTTAAGTTCTGAAAAATACAGTTCTATACTTTCCATAGATATAGTACCAGTATGATAAAGAGTTAAAAATATGGCTGTATTAAAGATGATATAAAGACCAATTAGAGGCATATTTTTAGTTTTTAATGTTATCTTCATTCTTGAAACTTCTTTTGAAATTCCAATGGTTCTACTTTACCCCATCCTTCTCTTGTAATGTTACCTGATGAAAAAAGTATTACTAAACCATTTGTAGGAGTAACCTCGCAACCTCTTCGTATAAAAGCATTTATTACTGATTGTCTTGGATGTTTGGTTGATGTTTCACTTGCAGATACGACAGCAGTTTTATTGTATTCTTGACCTTTATTACCTAAAATTTTATCTAATATATCAGGATTTACATTATTTCTACTTCCATGATGTGGCACTTGAATAAAATTCAAATCTTTACTAATTTCTTCTTTGAATGCGTAAGCTTTATTTAATGCCCGACTCCCTGCATCTCCTGTAAATAATATACCCTTATCATCAATCTTTGTATATAAAATAACGCTACTTTCATTGTCAGCACTAGTTGTACCATCTATTTTTAAAGTCTCTTTATCAAAAGACTCTTCTATCCAAGCTAACACTTTTTCTTTTAAGCTTTCAAATCCTTCAGTTATCATACCCTCTTTCTTATCTGGTGTTTTGCTAAAATCTGGAATCAAATCATACAGGTACCATTGTTTAGATGGAGACAATATTTCAAATATTCCAATCATTTTACCTTGAAATGGTTCTTTAATAGTAATCTTCTTATCGTTGGCAATATCTTCTAATGGTTTTGAATATGAAAAACTTTTTTCAAGTCTTCTTTTTAAACTTTCTTCTGTAATTCGCCCATCTTGAAAATAATCTATAATTTGTTTTGTATAATTCCAAGGGCGATGAATCCAAAGTTCTCCAATCTCTAAGTTTTCTAAAACTATACTCAAGCCAGAAGCATGGTCTTGATCAGGATGCGTATTAACGACATAATCAATTTTTGTAGTGTTATAATGTTCTTTAATATGAGCTACAATTTTCTCTCCAGACTCTTTAGTCCCTCCATCAATAACCATAACTTTATATGCATTATTTTCTTCCCACCGAAGACAAATAGCATCACCACTTTTATCTCCATTACCAACTGGTAAAAAATCAATTTCATAATTCATAGTTAGATAATCCTATTAACATAGTAGTATTTTCTTTGTGCAATAGTTGTTTCATTTAACTTACTAAACTTATGTTCTTTTTTAGCAAAAACTTCATTTTCGACTAAAATATTTAAACCATTATCTTCTAATTGTACAACAATATTTCCAGCCTGATTATTTGTAATAGTTTGTCCATATTTTTTGTATTTATCATATTCTAAATGTTTACTTTTCGCATTACCAATAAAGGTATACTTTGGTTTGAGTGTATCTAAAAAACTATAGTCTCTATTGCTATCTCTACCATGGTGTGGAGCTAAAAGTATATCTATATCAGATACCAAAGTTTTGTGATTTCCTATAATATGAGCCCAAGCAATATCACCAGAATCACCTGCAAGTATAATTTTATATTTACCAATTTTCAAAAGTAGTACATATGAAGATATATTAAAATCTTGTTTTTTTATAGCCTCTTTAACTATCTCTTTCGTTGGAGACAATATAGTTAAACTTTCATTTTCTATAGTATCTCCACTATAAAGATTTTTCTCTCTAAAAGTATCTTTCAATCTTTTGTACATATCCCAATCTTTTTCATTATATTGATTAAATTCTGAAAAAGATGGAATTTTTTTATTATTTTTTACATTTAAAAATTCACTAAATTTAAATGTTCTTAATAATATATCTAATCCATCCATATGATCCATATCAGGATGAGTTAAAATAAATCTTTTAATTGAAGTTTTCCCTAAGTCATTTAGATAACAAATCGGATTTTCTGGATTTGCTTTTTGATTAAAATTGCCCAATACTGCTGCTTCAGTTGCAAAAGATATGTTTTCGCATTTTTGACCATTTGAAATATCAACTACCGTTGTATTGGTAGAACTATGCTCAAGAATATTACAATCACCATTTTTTACATTTAGAAAATGAAGTCTCATATTATTGTCCTTTGTACTTAGTTAAATACCACTCAATAGTCTTAACAATCCCACTTTCAAAGTCTTCATCAGCTTTCCAACCAAGTTTATCTTCTAACTTAGTAGCATCAATAGCATATCTTCTATCATGTCCTGCTCTATCTTCTACGAAAGTTATAAGTTCTTTATAGCTAGTTTCTTTTGGAACTTTAGTATCAAGAATAGTACAAATAGCATCAACTATTTGTAAATTTGTTCTCTCATTTCTTCCACCAATATTATACACATTTCCTTCAAGTCCAGTATGATAAACTAAATCTATACCTTTACAATGGTCAAGTACATACAGCCAATCTCTTATATTCTTTCCATCACCATAAATAGGGATTGATTCGCCTGATAGTACTTTTCTTATAATTGTAGGTATAAATTTCTCATCATGTTGTTTAGGACCATAATTATTTGAACAGTTTGTTATAACAGTATTTAATCCATAAGTTTCTTGATAACTTCTTACTATCATATCACTACTTGCTTTTGAAGCTGAGTATGGAGAGTTTGGAGCATATGGAGTTTGTTCTGTAAATAAATCAGTTTCATTTAATGTTCCATATACTTCATCTGTAGATATATGATGAAAACGAGGAAGCATGGCTTCAGTGGATAGTGAAGAGGTGTTAGGTGTTAGGTAACGGTCTTTATAAGTAAATGGTTTATTCATCCAATAGTTTTTTGCTACATCAACTAAAGTAAAAGTTCCATTTACATTTGTTTCTATAAATACACCTGGATTTTTAATACTATTATCTACATGAGATTCTGCTGCAAAATGAATAACACCTCGTATATCATACTCAGTAAATATAAACTCTACTAATTCTCTATTACAAATATCACCTTTGATAAACTTATAGTTAGAATTTGATTCACATTCTTTTAAATTTTCTAAATCACCTGCATAAGTTAATAAATCAAGATTTATAATATTGTATTCTTTGTATTTATCTAAAAAATATGGTACAAAATTACTACCTATAAATCCTGCACATCCTGTTACTAATATACTTTTTTTATCATTATTAATCATTTTTTCTCTCCTAAAACTTTTAGACATTCTACTAAACTATCTTTCCAATATGGTATTACTATATCAAATTCTTTTTTTATCTTTGATTTATTTAATAAACTATAGTGTGGTCTTGAAGCTGGTGTTGGATATTGGAATGTTTCTATTGGATTGATCTTGCAATCAATTTTTGCCATCTTCATAATTTCTTTAGAGAAATCATACCAAGAAAGAACACCTTCATTTGAATAATTATATATTTCTATTTTATCATTATTTATTTTTGGAATTATATCAAGTATAGTTTTTGCTAAATCTCTAGCATATGTAGGAGTTCCTATTTGATCAAATATTACGCCTAATTCATCTTTTTCTTTTCCGAATCTAAGCATAGTTTTTACAAAGTTATTTCCAAAAGATGAATATATCCAAGAAGTTCTTATAATAATCGAATTTTTTAAATTGTACTCAATAATAGACTTTTCACCATCAAGTTTAGTTTTTCCATATATTCCCATTGGATTTGTTTTGTCTTCTTCGCAATATGGTTTATAGTTTTTACCATCAAATACATAATCCGTAGATAAATGAATTAATTTAATTCCAAATTCATTACAGAGCATAGCTATATTTTTAACTGCAATATTATTAATATTATTTGCAATTTTTTCTTCATCTTCTGCTTTATCTACAGCTGTATATGCAGCACAGTTTATAATTGTATTTATATTGTTTTCTATAATAAATGCTCTTATATCATTTAAATTTATAATATCTAAGTTTTCTCTACTTGTAAAAAAGAAGCTATACTGATAATTTGTAGATAATTTTTTTATTTCTGAGCCTAATTGCCCTTTTGAACCTGTTACTAAAATATTAGTCATTATAATAATTCACTCCATATTCAAATATATCATTTGTATCTTTTAATAGTGGTTGTATTTTATCTTTATCAGAAAGATTTAATTCATCTGTATTTAAAATCCAATCAATACCTAAATCTTTATCATTAAAGGCTATACCTCTATCATTTTGTGGGCTATAGTAGTTATCAACTTTATAAGCAAAAACTGTATCATCTTCAAGAACTATAAATCCATGAGCAAAACCTCTAGGAACTAAAAGTTGCTTTTTATTTTGAGCTGTTAGTTCAACTGATACATACTGACCAAATGTTGGACTACCTTTTCTTATATCAACAGCTATATCTAAAACTTTACCTTGTATCACTCTTACTAGTTTAGTTTGAGCTGAAGGGGCAAGTTGATAGTGAAGACCTCTAAGAACTCCTTTTGAACTTTTAGATTCATTATCTTGGCAAAAATTTATTTTATACCCTATAAACTCTTCTAATTTATCTTGCCTAAATGTTTCTGCAAAATATCCTCTATCATCTCCATGAACTTGTGGTTCTATTATAATTACATCTTCTATTTTAGTTCTAGTAAATTGCATCTATATTTTACCTTCATTTGCTCTTCGTATTAGGTATTGTCCGTATTGGTTTTTCTTTAGTGGTTGTGCTAATTCTAAAAGTTTTTCTTTTAAAATATATCCCATTTCAAAGGCTATCTCTTCTAAGCATGCTACTTTTAAACCTTGTCTATTTTCAATAGTTTGTATAAACATACTAGCTTCCAATAGTGATTCATGAGTTCCAGTATCTAACCATGCATAACCTCTACCCATGAGTTCCACTTTTAACCTTTTTTCTGCTAAATAGTCTTGATTTAAAGTTGTGATTTCCAATTCACCTCTATGGCTTGGTTTAACTTCTTTAGCTTTTTGTATTACATCATTTGGATAGAAATACAATCCTACAACTGCATAGTTAGATTTTGGATTTTCTGGTTTTTCTTCTAGTGAAGTTACTTGACCATCATTATTAAATTCAGCTACACCATATCGTTCAGGATCTTTTACATAGTATCCAAATACAGTAGCATTATTTTCTTCTACTGCATTTTTAACTGAATCAGCTAAAAGTTTGGTAAGACCTTGACCATAAAAAATATTATCTCCAAGTACTAAACATACATCATCAGAACCTATAAATTCTTCTCCAAGTATAAAAGCTTGTGCCAAACCATCTGGAGATGGCTGTACAATATAAGAAAATTTCATACCTATGTCTGAACCGTCACCTAAAAGTTCTTCAAATCTTGGTAAATCGTTTGGTGTAGATATGATTAAAACTTCTGTGATACCTGCTAACATTAATACTGACAACGGATAATAAATCATTGGCTTATCATATATAGGTACTAATTGTTTAGATACCCCTTTAGTAATTGGATACAATCTTGTACCACTTCCTCCTGCTAATATTATACCTTTCATTTATTCTCCTTTGTTAATTTTATAAAATTCTTTATACCACTTTACAAACCGACCAATACCAACTTCAAGAGAAGTATCAGGCTTGTATCCAAAGTCATCAATCAATCCACTCACATCTGCATAAGTAGAAACTACATCACCATCTTGCATATCCATAAAGTTCTTTTCTGCTTTTTTACCTAGTGCATTTTCAAGTGTCTCTATGAAATCTAAAAGTTGTACTGGTTTATTTGCCCCAATGTTATAAACCTTAAAAGGTGGTTGTAAATCTATAGGTGGGTTCTCTATAACTTTAACTATACCTTCTACTATATCTCCAACATAAGTAAAATCTCTACTCATATTTCCATGATTAAAGACTTTAATAGATCTATCATTTGTAATCGCATCTGCAAAAAGCATAGGTGCCATATCTGGTCTTCCCATTTCGCCAAAGACGGTAAAAAATCTAAGAGCTACACTCGAAATATTGTACAAGTGACTATATGTATGTGCCATAAGTTCATTTGACTTCTTAGTAGCTGCATAAAGAGATATAGGAGTATCTGTCATATCTGTAGTTTTAAATGGTTGTGATTTATTTAGTCCATATACAGAACTACTACTTGCATATGATAAGTTTTTTACATCAAAGTTTCTACAAGCTTCAAGGATATTCATAAAACCTACTACATTTGAACTAATATAAGCATGTGGATTTTCTATACTATATCTTACTCCTGCTTGTGCTGCAAGATTACATACTGCATCAAATTTTTCAGATTTAAATAGTTTATTCATAACCTCTGCATCTTCAAGATTTGCTTTTATGAATTTGTGTTTTGAATATGTTGTAGAAGCTAATAGCTGATTGTCTTTTAGATTATCTCTACTTATTCCCAATTCATTTAGTCTTGCATATTTTAAATTTACATCATAGTAGTCATTGATATTGTCATATCCTACTACTTCATGACCAAGTTCAAGAAGTTTTTTAGCTAAGTGGTATCCTATAAATCCTGCTGTTCCTGTTACTAGTATTTTACGACTCGACATTTAGTGCCTCACTGCATTGTACTTTAGTTCTTATCATATTACTTTATATCCTAACTATCACTATTAAATATATCTCTAGTATATACTTTATCTTTAACATCTTCTAAAATATTTTCAAATCTATTCGCTATGATTACATCTGAGATAGATTTAAACTCTTCTAAATCTTTGATAACCTTACTATGAAAAAACTCATCATCATCCATACAAGGTTCATAGATAACTATCTCGATACCTTTTGCTTTGATTCGCTTCATAATACCTTGAATACTTGAACTTCTAAAATTGTCGCTTCCACTTTTCATAGTAAGTCTAAATATTCCTACTACAGATGGTTTTTTTAAAATTATACTATCTGCTATGAAGTCTTTTCTTGTGCTGTTTGATTCTACAATCGCACCTATGATACTATTTGGTACATCTTTATAGTTTGCTCTTAGTTGTTTTGTATCTTTTGGTAAACAATATCCACCATATCCAAAGCTTGGATTGTTGTAGTGTGTTCCTATTCGAGGGTCTAGTCCTACACCATTTATAATATCTTTTGTATTAAGATTGTGAACTGACGCATAAGAATCTAACTCATTGAAGTATGATACTCTCATAGCAAGGTAAGTATTTG
>JAOZVJ010000138.1 GCA_029938215.1 Arcobacteraceae bacterium
CGTTAAATTTGTTAGTCCACTCTTATCTTTATCTTGCATATATCCACTATTTTGAAAAACTAACTGTAAATTAAAAATTGGCAAACTATTGTGTTTTTCAAAAATAATCGGAACTTTTGTATTGTTTATTTTTATTTCTTTAATTGTTGCGCCCATAATTGTTCCTTGTAATAAAATGAAAAATGAAAAATGAAAAATGAAAAATTTAGGAATGCTACGCACAATATTGTTTATAAAATTCATAATTTGTTTTCCTCTGTTTATGTATAAAATTTTTCTAAAATTTTATATGCTGTATTTCTTTTTGCCGGTTTCTCACCAGTATCTTTAATTAAATTTATCATTTGATCTTGATTCATTTGATTTTTTGCACCTGCCGCACTTACAACATTTTCTTCCATCATAGTGCTTCCTAAATCATTTGCTCCAAAAAGAAGTGCCATTTGCCCTATATAGCTTCCTTGTGTTACCCAACTACTTTGAATATTTTTTACATTATCCAAGTACAATCTTGCAACTGCTAAAAGTCTAAGATATCTATTTGAACTTTGAGGCTCTATATTAGGAATTTCTTTTAAAAGTTGAGTATTTGATGATTGAAAACTCCACATAATAAATGCCCTGAAACCGCCAGTTTCATCTTGAAGATTTCTTATGTTTTCCCAGTGTTCTATTATCTGCTCATTGGTTTCTATTGTACCAAACATCATTGTTGCTGTTGATTTAATATCTAATTTATGAGCCTGCCTATGAACTTCTAACCAGTCTTTTGTGTCAAGTTTTTGTGGTGCTATAATATCTCTAACTTTATCACTTAAAATTTCAGCTCCAGCTCCAGGAATGGAACTAAGTCCTTTTTCTTTTAATCTTTTTAAAACTTCTCTATAGCTTATTTTTGATATTTTAGCAATATAATCAATCTCAATAGCACTAAACCCATGAATGGTTATGTCTGGATATTTTGTAGAAATATGTTCAACCAAATCTTCATAAAAATCAATTTTTAATTTTGGATGAACCCCACCTTGAAAAAGTATCTGCGTACCTCCAATTTCAAGCAATTCATCTATTTTTTTATCAATCTCATCATAAGTTAAAATATAAGCATCATCATCTTTTTGATGCCTATAAAAAGCACAAAATTTACAATTGACCCAACAAATATTTGTATAGTTTATATTTCTATCTACAACAAAAGTAGTTATTTTTTTAGGATGTAATTCAAGCTTTCTTTTACTTGCCATTTGACCCAAATCCAACAATGAAGCATTTTGCAATAAATCCAAAGCTTCTTTGTTTGTCATTCTATTAGAAGTATTCAAAGAAAATCTCTTTATTTCTTTAATTTTATCATTTAAAATCTACTTCCCAAACTAAACTCAAAACTTGATGTCTTATCAGTAGGCTTATCATCAAGAGGCTCAGAAAAAATAAATTGAAGTGGTCCCATTGGAGAAATCCACTCTATTAATGCACCAGCACCACTTCTTTTAATTTTAGTAAATGAATTTTCTCCAATCATACCATAATCATAAAACAATCCCCATCTCATTTTTGCACTTTTAATCAAAGGCATACTTAATTCCAATGAGTTTGAAAACATTCTAGAATATGGTTTGTCATTTGTGTCCTCAGGTCCAAACGCATATGATTTGTAACCTCTTACAGTCTTTACTCCACCTAAATAAAATGAATTTCCACTAGTAACATATCCAGTATCTTCAAGCAAACCTAAACTTGCTCTATATCTAACAATAGCATCATAATCCAAATAATCTTCGAGTCCTTTAAAATATTTATAAGAAGTATTTGACTTTAAGTATTTTGCATCTCCGCCAACACCTGCCATTTCAAGACTAGTCCTAGCAATCATACCACTTCTTGGATTGAAATACGAGTCAGTATTGTTAAAAACAATATAAGGAGTAACAGCGCTTATTATATATTTCTTATTATCTTGTGGTTGTGTATCATAAGTCTCTTCTGTTTGATCCAAAGAATATGTAGCTCCTACTCTAGTATGTCTATACAAAGCTTTTCCTATACCAACAGCCATACCTGTAGTATTTTTCGTTAATTCATAATCAGTATAGGTAATTTCTGTTTCGGTTTTATGCGCTAAAATACTTCCGCTATATTTGCTATCATTAATGGCAGGATTTCTCAAAGATGCATTAAAACTAGATTCTTTTTTAGACCAATCTATACCAAAACCAAGGTTGAGTCCGCTTCCAAAAATATTTTTATCACTTATAGAAGCATTTATCATAAATCCATCATAACTTCCATACCCACCACCTAAAATCAAATTTCCAGTAGGAGCTTCTTGAACATTTACCAATAAATTCATTTTATCTTTAGAAATTCTTTGTTGTTCAATTTCAACATTATCAAAAAAACCACTTCTTCCCAAAGCATTTTTTGAATCTTTAAAATCAGTTAGGCTAAATAAATCATTTGGAGCCAAATATACATTTCTTCTAATAACCCTATCTAGCGTTCTACTATTGCCAGAAATTATTACATCATTTATATATACCTTATCTCCTGGAATTACATTATAAATAATATCTGCAACTCCAGATTTTTCATCTTTTCTAATATCATATTTAACTTCTGCAAATGCGTAACCTTTATCTGCAACCTGTGTTTTAATATAATCCACATCTTTTCGTAATCTTTTGATGTTAAAAACTTTATCTTTTTTAAGTTTTAATTCTGGATATATCTCTTCAGGATTTTTAATATTTTCATCTAAATATATTACTATATTACCAGTTTTATATTGTTTCCCTTCTTTAATATTTATATCGACTACTGCTGTATTTGTATTAAAATCAATTTTAGAAAAAGGCTGTCCTACTTTAGCGTCCAAAAAACCATTTTCCAAATATATCTCTCTTGTTCTATGCCCATCATATTCTAATTGATCAAAATTCATTACGCCATCATTTCTACCAAAAAACC
>JAOZVJ010000062.1 GCA_029938215.1 Arcobacteraceae bacterium
TAGAAAAAATTGAAATTTCAGAAAAAAAAGATATTTAAACATATTAGATAAGCTACCATGTGGCTTATCTGATTAACTTTATATAAGAGTTTATTTTATGAAGAATATACCAAAATTTAAAAATCAATCTGAAGAGATAGAATTAGCAGGATAATTTGTAATAATATATTTTTAGTATCTTTTTCTTCTGCCAAATTGACTGTTTCTATTATCTCTATTTCCATCTCTTTCTCTCTTGTTGCCATTATGATTTCGATTATCTCTTCTATTTTCATTTTTAAATTCAAAATCAATTTTTTTTGATTTTAAAGAATCTTCACAATATTTGTTTACGGCTACTCTCGCAATTGTAGCTTTTGTGCTATCTGGAAAAAGTTGAGGAAGTTTATAGGCTATCCATAAATAAAGACTGATTTTTTTTACTTCATCTTCTGCTTTAAGTAGTTCTTTTTGTGTTTTTGCTGAATTTTTTAAATTGATAGATGGTCTATATCTTACAATTCTATTGTGCATTACAGCCATGATATAGTCAAAATATGCATTTCTTATCAATGGCGATTTTGTACTTACGGGTGCTTGGCTTAAAAGATATTTATCTTCTAGTTTTATTTGATGTTTAGCATCTAAGATTTTTGATAATTCTATCATAGAACTTAAATTTACCGCTTTAAATGGTCCGTCAAACTTCATATGCTTTGAAAAATAATTTAATATTTGAGTTAAACTTTTTGTTTTTAGATGAGCGGAAAGTTCTTGTATTTGTGTATTTGTAGCCTTTACTTGAAATGGAGGTTTTATTGTATGCAATGGCGTATGAAATTCTTTATCAATATGTTCTAAAACATTTTTACTAGTAGCACCAATGTGTCCCACTTCGTGATGTCCGTATCGACCAGCTCGACCAGCTATTTGAATTATTTCATTTGAAATAAGTTTTCGCCTACTAGTGCCATCAAATTTTGTATCAGTAGTAAATATGATATATTTAATAGGCAAATTTAATCCCATAGCAATTGCATCAGTAGCTACTAAAATATCACTATCTCCATCTCTAAATCTTTTTGCTTCTTCTCTTCTTACCTCTGGACTTAGGTTTCCATATAAAACAGAAACTTTATGATACTTTGAAAGTCTGCTTTTTATTTTCAAAACATCAGCTCGACTAAAGGCTATAAGAGCAGTTCCTTTTTGAATTTTTTGCAAAGGTACATGATAGCTCATCATTTCAAGCGGATTTTTTCTTTTAAATTTTACTATTTCTAAATCTTCGCCTAAATATATAGCAATCTTTTTAATAGCATCAAGGGCGTTTACGCTTCCTGTCATTATTACTTTTCGTGCAGGAGAACCCACTATTGCATTTACCCAAGCCCAGCCGCGATCATTATCTGCTAACATTTGAACTTCATCTATGATAGATACATCTACATCTAGATTAAAATCAATCATTTCAATAGTGGAACAAATATGTCCAGCATCTTCATCAAATTTTTCTTCTTCGCCAGTTATAAGTGATACTGGAATATTTTTTGATTTTAAATTTTCATAATTTTCAAGTGCAAGCAGTCGCAAAGGTGCTAAGTAAGTACCGCAATCAGCTTGCATTAACTCTTCCATAGCTTTGTGAGTTTTGCCACTATTTGTAGGGCCTACATAGAAATAAAGTTTTCTATTTAAGCTTCTAGCAAGTGGATAAAGTGTTTTTAAATCACAATTTAAAAGTTTATGAAGTTGTTCTTTTAGGGTTGAATTAATCATTTGGTATTGTATCACACATCATCTTTGGATGATTTGATTTATAAAAAATATATTAGAAAAATTGGATTTATACTTTGTAAAATTTGGAATTGCACATTGTAAAATTTGGAATTTCACCTTGTAAATTTTGGAAGTGTATGGTATAATAATTTTAGATTATTTGGTAGGAACAATAAAAATGATACAAAGAGATATGAAAGATAGGCTGATTACAGCTTTAAAAAATTTTAGAATTGTTACTATTTCTGGACCTAGACAATCAGGAAAAACAACCTTAACAAGAGATATTGCAAAAGAATTAAATATGGATTATTTAACTTTTGACGATAGTCAGATTTTAGAATTTGCACAACAAAGCCCAAAGGAATTTTTAGATTTTTATACAAAAAAACCAATAGTGATAGATGAAATACAATTTGCGCCACAACTTATACCATATTTAAAACAAAAAGTAGATGAGCAAAATAAAAAAGGTATGTTTTTATTAACAGGTAGTGCTGATATGTTAAAAATGAATAAAATCACAGAATCTTTAGCTGGAAGGATGGTTACTTATAATCTTTTTCCTTTGAGTAATAAAGAGATAAAAAATCATAAAAACAATATAGTTGATATGTTTTTTGATAATACTATTTTGGATATTGATTTAAACTTATATAAAAATGATTTAAACAGTATCTTAAATGATATTATAAAAGGTGGATATCCAGAAGCTATAGCGCTTGATGATAAACTAAGAAAAGATTGGTTTAAAAGTTATATATCTTCACGAATACAAAAAGATATAATTAGTATTCGCGATATAAATGAAGAAAAATTAGGAATATTTCCAAAACTTATCAGGCTAATGGTAAATCAAACAAGTAGTTTGTTAAATATAGATAGAATTGCAAAAAAATTACAAATTGATAATAAAACAGTAAAAAGTTATATTGAAATTTTAAAAGCAATGTTTATGGTTAAAACTATTCCTCCCTATTTTGCAAACAAATCATTGTCTGTAGTTAAATCGGATAAATTGCATTTTATTGATACTGGTTTGATTTGTAGCTTAGCAGGTGTTAATATTGAAAATCTTTTATTTAATAAAGATGGTATTTATGGAAATATTATTGAAAATGCTATATATAGTGAGATTTTGAAACAACAAACCGTATCTAAAACAGATATAAATATTTATCATTATAGAGATTTGAGAAAAAAAGAAGTTGATTTGATTTTAGAAGCTAGTGATGGTCAAATAATACCATTGGAAATTAAAGCAAAGTCAATTATAAAAAAAGAAGATTTAAAAGGCTTGATTGAAGTTATGAAAAATTATGACAATATAAAAAAGAGTTATGTGATATATGGCGGAGATGAAATTCGTCCTGCCAATTTTGATGGATTTTTAGTGTATTTGATACCTATGAAAATATTTTTTTAAAAGGAAAGAGAAAAAATGAATTGTGAATATTTTGGAAAATGCGGAAGTTGTACTTTGGGTAAAATGAGCTATGAAGAGCAATTGGACTTTAAAATAAAAAGAGAAAAAGAAAGATTTGGCGATATTTTTGATAAAACAATAGATGTAATAAAAAGTAAAGATGGAGCATTTAGAAATAGGGCGGAATTTAGAGTGTTTCATAAAATGGGTAAAATTTCTTATGCGATGAGTGATATTAATAAAAAATTATTACCAATTCAAAACTGTAGTATAGTTAGTGATTATATTTCTGAATTAATGCCAAAATTGCTTGATGAGGTGTCAAAAAATGAAATTTTAGCTAAAAGATTTTTTTCTGTAGAGTTTTTAAGCTCTACTACGGGCGATATTCTTGTGACTATGATATATCATAAAAAGCTAGATGATGTTTGGAGCGAAGAGGCTAAAAAATTACAAGCAAAATTAAATATAAAAATTATCGGCAGAAGCAGAGGGCAAAGGGTGATTTTGTCTGATGATTTTATAAATGAGAAGTTATACATATGCGTTCCCACTCAGGAGAGTAGGAACGAGTTCTTGGTGCAATATAAAGAGGGTGGCTTTACTCAGCCAAATCAAAAAGTAAATATACAGATGATCGAATGGGTTTTAAATAATATTGAAGCAAAAGATGATTTATGTGAATTGTATTGTGGCGGTGGAAATTTTACTTTGCCACTTTCACAAAAATTCGATAAAGTTTTAGCAACAGAAATAAGTAAAACATCTATTAGAAGTGCAAAATTAAATTGTGAATTAAATGACATAAAAAATATTAAATTTATAAGAATGAGTAGCGAAGAATTTGTAGAAGCTAGAAATGGTGTGCGAGAATTTAGAAGATTGCAACAAGAAGATGTGAAACTGGAAGATTATAATTTTAGTACAATATTTGTAGATCCACCAAGAGCAGGGCTTGATGACACAACAACAAATTTGGCAAAAGATTTTGAGCAAATTATTTATATATCTTGTAATCCTGAAACTTTACATAGAGATTTAATAGAATTAACAAAAACACATACTATTAAAAATTTTGCTTTATTTGACCAATTTGCTTTTAGTGGACATATTGAGTGTGGTGTTGTTTTAAGTGTTAAGTAGTTAAAATTTAACGATTATCTATATAATATAGTCTTAATTGTTGAAATATTAATGTTTGTATGATATAATCTGTTTATGTATGAATTATTAACAACTAAAGAGATACAAAAAGATTTAGCAAAAAAAATAAAAACAAAAAGACTTGTTTTAAACTATACGCAAGAAGATTTTGCAATAAAATCAGGAATTACTTTATCTACATATAGAAGTTTTGAAAATAGTGGTAAAGGAAGTTTTGAAAATTTTATTAAAATTATTTACGCATTAGGTCGTATAAATGAACTAGATAAATTTTTAGAAATTCCTAGCATTTCACCAATGGATATCATTAAAAATAAAAAATTAAAAATTGAACAAAAACAACGAGTAAGAAAAAACAAGCAAACAGTAGCTTCTGAAATTAAAGTTTATAAAAATGGAGAAAGTATAATAGATAAAATAAAGGAATATAATGCCAAAAATAAATAATGAAATAACAGTAAAGATTTTTGATGATATTGTTGGATATTTAGTAGAAGATAAAGGTATGATATATTTTGAATATGATGATATATTTAAAACAAAAAATATTGAAATATCGCCATTAAAGTTAAATACAAAAGAGATAGCATTATATACAAATACAGATGATAGATATTTTAATACACTTGCAGGTGTTTTTTCTGATTCTTTACCTGATAAATTTGGTAATGCTATTATAGATAAATATTATGAAGATAAAGGAATGCACAAAGAGGGCTTAAATATTATTCAAAGGTTGGCATATATTGGTTTAAACTCAATGGGTGCATTAGAATATATTCCAAGTGTTCAAACAGATGAGATAAAAGAAGCTTTAGAGATTAAGCATTTAGTTAATGAAGCACGAGCAATTTTAAGCGGGGATATAAAAACTACTTTGCCAGAAATTATGGAAGCAGGTGGTAGTGCAGGAGGTGCCAGAGCAAAAGCTATTATTCAATGGGATAAAACTATAAACAATATTATTTCTGGTCGTGCAAAATCAAAACAAGGTTACGAACAATATTTAATAAAATTTGATGGAGTTGGACAGCATAATAAGAGAGAAGACTACACAAAAATTGAATATATTTATATGAAAATTGCTTCGATATGTGGCTTAAATGTTGCAGAAGTGGATATGATACATGATAGAGATTATTCTCATTTATTGGTTAAGCGATTTGATAGAGTGGCAAATAAAAAACTGCATATGCATTCTCTTTGTGGTATGACACATACAGATTTTAATATATCGGGGCTTTATTCTTATGAAGAATATTTACAAACTATAAAATTAGTTGTCAATAATCAAAAAAGTGTAGTAGATGCATATTCTCATATGATATTTAATATCATATCATCAAACCAAGATGACCATACAAAAAACTTTTCTTTTCTTATGAGCGAAGCAGGGGAGTGGAATATATCTCCTATTTATGATTTGACTTATTCTCATGGTTCAGGATACACTTCAAGACACCAATTAACTTTAAATGGCAAACAAGAGAATTTTGAATTAGAAGATTTACTAAAAATAGCAGATGGTGCAGATATAAAAAGAAGTGATGCAAAACTTATCATCAACCATATTCAAACAATATTTTATGAAAATTTTGAAAAAATGGCAAATGATTTAGATGTAGATAAAAATCGTATAAAAAGAATTCTAGGAAATTGTAGAAGATTTTAATTTATCATAAATCATATTTATAATTTCTTCCCAAGGTTGTGCTTGTTTTTTTCTAAACAAAGTGACACTTTTATACCAAGGTGTATTTGTGTTTTTTAGTCCCCATCTCCAATCAGGAATATGAGGCAATAGAATCCAAGTTGGTTTTCCTAAAGATGCTGCTAGATGAGCAACAGAGGTATCTACGCTTATTACTAAATCTAGTTCTTGAATTAATTGTGCAGTATTATAAAAATCTTTTGATTTTCTTACTAAATCTATAATGTTTTTTGATATATTATTCAGGTCTTTTTTTGTTGCATCTTTTTGCAAAGAGTAAAGTTGTATATTTTTTAATGAATTTAATTTATGTAATGCATCTGTTGAGATTGATCTGTTGTGATCATTAATATGTCCTTTGCTACCTTGCCAAACAATCCCAACATTTAATTTACCTTTTTTAATTTGTTTTAATTTTTTTAATTTTACTTTCAAAGATATTTCATCTGCTGGAGTATAAATTTTTAATAAAGATGGTAAGCTTAATAATGAGGCATGATAATTACAATCATAAGAATCTTCTACTTTGTCTATAAAAGTAATGTTATTAAAATTCTCTTCAAGTAATTTTTTTAAACTTGGTTGTACTAGTATCTTGATTTTTTTACATGTAGCTAAAAGTATTGAAACATATCTTGTAAATTGTATTGTGTCTCCAAAACCTTGTTCGTGGTGTATAAAAATTGATTTTTCAGATAAATTTTCACCTTTATATCTTGGCATTGGATAAGGTAAAGTTCTCATTCTTTGTGAAGATGTTATAAAGTATCTCCACTCATAGTTTCCCAAGCCATCTTCGTAATTGTCTAAAGCTAGCTGTGTTTGTGCCAAATGAAAATATGACGGAGCATATGTAGCATTGTATTTAATTGCTTCTTTAAATAATTCTTGTGCAGTTTGATAGTCCCCAAGCTCTTTTACTATTCTTCCTAGATTGTCTATAATAAGTGGATTTTTTTGATTAAGCTCATATGCTTGTTTTGCACATTCAAATCTATTATCCATATTATTAAGTTTCAGTTGATTATAGCTAAGCCAAAGATAGCTGTCCGCATTGTTTGGTTCAATATCAAGAATTGCCAAAAGTGTATTTGTTGAGTCGTTATAATCTGTCCAATAGTAATAAAATTTTGCAAGATCTAAATATGTGTTGATATTCTTTGGGTCTAATTCGATAGATTTCGCAAAAGCATTTTGCACTAATTCCTTGTGATCTTTGTAATAAGTTGTTGCCAACAAACGCCATGCTTTAGCAGATGTTGGATTGGATTTTAAATAATCTTTAAGTAGATTGGCAGAGTTTTTTTTATTTTCTAATAAAATATATTGCTCAATTATATCTAAAGAATTAATTTCATTAGAATTTAGCTGTTTTTTTGAAATTTCTATAATATCTACAATTTGTTTTGGTGAAAGCTCATTGTGTTCTAAAATAAATGAAAAATGATTTGTTGTTTCATCATCAACCAAGGGCATACAATTAAACGGAATATTTTTAAATTTTCCAGTTTTAACAAATTCTGGATAAAAATAATTTTCACCGTAAATGGATATAATATTCGGAACTCTCGCAATTGCCGCAAAATGTGTAAAACCAGTATCTCCACCTATGAATATTTTAGCTTTAGAGATTAGATATATAATATCATATAAAGAAGAAGTGTTTATGATTTTTGCAGTTTTTTGAATAATTTTTTTTGGTTGATCTGTAATGACATATATATGTTTAAAGGATAGTTCTAGGGATTTTATTAAATTGTTTATAAAATCTATTTCCATTCTTCTTTGAAAATTATATTCTGGAGATAATAGAGTTGATAAAACTATAAAATCATCTTGCGGCAATGTTGTTCCTGAATATAAATTATCTTGTAAATTTAACTTTGGTAAAATTTTATTCCCATATTTTGATAAAAGATGAGGCGCAACTACCCATAAGTTATTGCAGTCAATTTTTTCTGTATTTTCAAGAATTTTTGTAGATACATTAATTACTTTATTAAAAATGATATCTGCTTTTAGATTTTTGTGAATAGGGTCTGAACAATCGTAAAACACTGTATTCTCGTTTATAATTTTTTCATATTGAACTACGCACATAAGAGCAACCAAGTCGCCAATTCTAATTTTTGTTTCGGTTTTATTGTATGTTGGTATTTGTAAATTCATAAGGTAATATTATCGTAAATAAACTTTTGATATAATTCAGAATGATTAATAAAGATAAAGAATTAATACCAAAAGATATTCTAAAAATACAAAAAAAATTAGCAACATTTGAAGTTGGTTCTAGAAACCACACAAAGTATAAAAAGATTTTAACAAAACATATTAAAAAATATAATATGCAACAAAGACTAAAAAGCAATATAAAAACAATAGAAAATATCAAAGAAATTAGTGGATATTAATCTAATTTAAAGAAATGTACAAAACCTCCGTATTTTAGGGATTCCTCCACTTTCATATAAGCTTAAATTAAGATTTGTACCTGTATAATACTCCTTAATATATTATACATAATGTAAAAGGATTGTTATTATGAGAATTAATACAAATGTAGCATCAATGACTGCTTTAGAATCAAACACAACAGTTAATAATGAGTTGGCACAATCATTGGGTAGATTATCTTCTGGATTAAAGATTACAAAAGCATCTGATGATTCTTCTGGTATGGCAATTGCTGATAAGTTAAGAACACAAGCTTCAGCTATAGGGCAAGGTATAAATAATGCAAATGCTGCAAATACATTTATACAAATTGCAGATAAAGCGATGGCAGAGCAATCTAATATTATGGATATAGTAAAAACTAAATTAATGCAAGCAGCAACTTCTACAACATCAGAATCAGGAAGGCAAGCTATTTTAAATGATATTAAAGTTTTGCTTAAACAGTTTGATGCGATATCTACTAGCACTAACTACAATGGCGAACCACTACTTGATGGAAATGATTTTACATTTCAAATTGGAGAATCTAGTACTGATATAGTAGAGGTAAAAACAACTATGGCAGCTACTACTGCTTCGATATCTGGAGCAGGTTCTTCACTAAAGACACTAAAGGACACAACTTCTATAAGTACTTTTTCTGGTGGCACAGCTTTGGCTTTTATGTCCGCTGTTGATACGGCAATTACAAACTTAAATACAGTTAGATCTCAATTTGGTTCAGGTCAAAACCAAGTAGAATCAGCGTTAAGAAATATGATGACATCAAAAACAAATATTAAAGCGGCGGAATCGATTATTAGAGATGTTGATTATGCTGAAGAAAGTGCTAATTTTAACAAATTAAATATAATCGCACAAGCTGGTACTTATGCTATAAGTCAAGCTAACAATGTTCAGCAAAATGTATTAAAACTTTTGCAGTAATTTTATAACAATATTTTTTATGACTCAAGCCTAATTAGGTTTGGGTTTTTTATTGCTCATAGTTTGTTCCATATTCTTTGGCTCATCATCATATTGATGTGGTAGAAGTTAAAAATGTGAATAATGAGGCATTAGTATAAAAACCCAAATAACCACAACGGTATTTTATTTTTAAAACCAACTTCAATATCATCATTAACTACAAAACTATTTTCAATATCTTTTATTTGTTCAAAACCTTTATTTTTTCCACCGACTTCTATAAAATATTTTTCATCTATGCAAAAATCTCCATTTTTAGGATAATGTAGCTTGTGATTATATTGTAATTGTGAAGCCAAAAAAGTTTCTCGTATAGTTCCTATTTCGGCATTTGAACATAATATTTCAAAAAGATTAGTGTTATGCAAATATATCTTACTTGGTTTTTTTATGTAAGTATTGCCCCTGCTAATTCCATCTATAGTATTAATTAAATTTGCTTCATTTAGATATACCAGATATTGTTTTAGTGTATTTTTTGATATACCTATTAGTTTTGAGATAGTTTCATAGTTTATCTCATAAGGTTTGCTTCGACATATTACTTCAAGTAATTTGTTTAGTGATGATATATTTGAGAGCGGTAT
>JAOZVJ010000139.1 GCA_029938215.1 Arcobacteraceae bacterium
ACAAATGACTTTAAAAGAAGCATATGGTACAAAAGCAGATGAAAACTATGAAAAAGTTATTCTAAGACATTTGGAAGAATTTGGAATTACTACAATTCCAACAGAACTAGATACTAGTAGTTTTGACCATATGCTTAAATTTACGCTAGATTTATTTATGCAAATAGAGAAGGCAGAACAAGATAAGATAATGGCAAAGTTAATGAATAGGCTTGACATAAATCCTGATTTAGATATTAAAGAATTAGAACAAATTTATACACATGAAAATCTTGAGCATATTGTAGACTTAAAAGATTATAATAAAAAACAAACTTCTGTGGACATATATGTTTAAAAAATTAACAAAGGTAATAATTGAAAAAAATAATTTTAGCAACTTTAACTAGCACATATTTTTTATGTGCTTCAGATGTGATTACGATAGATAGTATCTTTAAGAAAAATAATGGTATTCGTTCTATTACTAGCTTAGATATATTGACAGCAAATAATACTCGGACATTTGATACATATCCTACTATGTCAAGTTTTGATGATGGCTCAAATGTAACAGAAACAAGACAAACTATATTAAATCAAACTTTTCTTTATGGATACAGTTCCAAAATAGATTTTATATTTAGCGGTAGTTATGTGATGGACAGGACAACTTACGCAGGACAAACTAGCAATTATAGTAAAACTACAAATTCTTTTGATAGCATATGGCTTGGATTAAATTATGATTTAGATACTATTGCTGGACAATTCAAACCAAAATTTACTTTTCAAACAGCAGTTGCTCAAAATAATACTTACCAAGAAAAAAAAGAACAATTTAATTTTAAAAGCTACAATCTAAAATATGCCCTTAAAAACTATAGCGACCCTTTAGTTTCTACAGTATTTGTATCAACAACACAAAATCTAAAAAGAAAAATAAATGATAAAGATATAGAATTTGCAGATAGTTATACTTTAGGATTGGATTTATCTTTGATACTCAATCCTAAAGTATCTTTAAATTTTGGATTTGAAGAAACATATCAAACCAAGATGAAAGAAGATAGTCAAACGGCAAATGACAGTACAATCTTATCTAATTTGGGATTTGGTGTAACATATAGTTTAAATGAAAGTAATGCTTTTACATTTAATTCAAAAATTGGCACAAGTGCAAATGCTCCAGACAGTACAATGTCGTTTTCATTATGGCACAAATTTTAATTGGTTTTTTATTATCTTTTTCTTTTTTAAATGCTCAAATTTTTAAAGTAAAATCACTAAAAGAGATAAAATTTCAAGATGTAACACAACAATCTTATGAGGAGAGTTGTGGAGCTAGTGCTATGTCATCATTGTTTAATGTTTATGGTTTAAAAACTACTGAAAAAGATATGATTAAAGATATAAACACTACGGATATGATTAATTTTTTAGATCTACAAAAAATAGCTTCAAAAAATAATTTTAGAGCCAAAGGCTATAAAATTACAAAAGAGATATTTGAGCAACTTACTATACCTGTAATTGCTAGAATTTTAAGAAAAAAAGATTATCCACATTTTGTGGTTGCTCAAAATATTGAAGGTGATTTTATCTTATTGCTTGACCCAAACAATGGTAAGTATCTAGTAACCAAAGAAGAGTTTTACAATTCTTGGATAGGACAAAATTCAAATTTTATTTTAGTATCAATACCAAATAATGGACTCAAACAAAATAATACTTCTTTTTTAGATATATCTAAATTTGATTATATTAAAGATAAATAAGAAAATCGTTTTCTTGATAAAAAATTCTTAACTTCATAAAATATTATACCTAATTTTAATTGATAAAAATACAAAAATAATTTTTAAAAACCTAAAAATTAAGCATACTTTAAGAGAGAGAGAGATAATATTTTGTTAAATTTAAAAGGAAATAAAGTATGAAAAAATTACTTTTAGCACTGCTTTTTAGTAGCAGTATTGTTATGGCGAGTCATATTGCAAATGATGATTTATTAAATTTAGCAACAGCAGGGAAATCTGTTGGGACTAATTTGGAAATGAATAAAGATGATATGGTAAAAGCCGATGGCGGGTGGTATTCTATATTTAACCCTCGATACAGATCTTATTCTATATTTAATAATCGTTATACAAATTATTCATTTAAGATTAGAGGATATCAACAAAGTCGTATACGCAGATTAGCTTCAATGGGAATAGCTGGTGCCTCTTCAAAAGGTAGTCATAATAATCATAGCTATAGTCCTCCTAGGAGTAAATATAAAGCACCTACCCAAAAATATATGTCCAATGAACCATACTATTATAGTAAAAAAACTTATAGCTGGAAGAGATTGTCTCACAACTATAAAGGTGTAAGTATATATTATGATAGAGCGAGTCATAACTTGGCTCAAGTAAAATATTATAACAACAGAACTAGAAGTTGGTCTAGAACATATCGATAATATGTTTATAGCAACGCACGGAGTAGTATTTACATCTTACGATGCAAATACTACAAATAACCAAAATAAAGAAATAAACGATAAAGAAGTATCATTTGATGATACTTTGAAAAAAACAAATGAGGCAAAAAATGTAGTTTATCATACTACAATAAAATCAGAAAATTCAACGCCTACAATTTTTACAGACCCAGTAACTAAAAAATTTGCCATAGTATCTTTAGAAGAAGAAACTTTGGATAAATTAAAATCACAATTTGGAAAAAATGATATTATTAAAAATGATGATGGAACGCTAAGATTAACAAACAAAACAGAAGCTTTTGTTTCTGGTTGGTTTGCTGATATCGCATATAAAAGAGATTTTTTGTATGCAGATAAAAATAGCGATGGTGCTTTAACAGAAGATGAGTATAATAATACATTAAATAATTTTGGTATAGAAATTTTTGCATTGACAGAAAAGATAATG
>JAOZVJ010000063.1 GCA_029938215.1 Arcobacteraceae bacterium
ACAACCACTTGACCTTTTTCAACTTTATCTCCAGCATTTACTAAAATTTTCCAAACATTACCATTAACATTTGCTCCAATTTCAGTACCAGCTCCAGCTGGTGCTACTACTGGTGCACTTTGCTTAGTTTCATCAGATACTGCTGGCACAACTTGAATATCTGCATTGCCTTGTGCAACTTGTACGCTAAATTTTTGCCCATCTACTACTACTGTATAATTACCATCTGCCATTTTTTCATCTTCCTTTTTTACTTCACAAGTTAAATTTTCACAATCTTCTGTTTTTCTTATATTTAAAGGTGATTCGCCTTTTAAAAATGCAATACCTTTTTCATCACAAGCTGCTGCTATAAAAATATTTTCTTCACTAGCTTCCAACTCTTCTAATTCTAATCTTTCTTTCCAAGCTGCGATTGATTTTCTAGGATCTTCATCAGCAATATCCAAAGGATTTCTAGTAGTTGGTTCTAATTTTAATTTTTCACTAGCTAATTTTACAATATCTTCATCTGGCGAAACTGGTGTTTTACCAAAATATCCAAGTACCATTTTTCCATAACCTGGAGCTATTTGTTTCCAAGGTCCAAACATAACATTCGCATAAGCTTGTTGCCAATAAAACTGAGAAACTGGTGTTACAGAAGTTCCGTATCCACCTTTTTTAACAACTTCTTGCATAGCTTTTATAACTTCTGGAAATTTATCCAAAGTTCCACTATCTCTCATCATTTGAGTATTTGCAGTTAAAGCACCACCTGGCATTGGTGAAAATGGAATTAATGGAGAAACTTGTGTAGCTTCTGGAGGCATAAAATAATCTTTGAGTTGATCATTTAAAACTTCTTGATATTTTAAAATTTTACTAACTTCTAATCCACCAAGATCAAATTTGCTTCCTTTTGTTGCGTGAAGCATTGTTAAAATATCTGGTTGAGATGTTCCTCCACTTACGGGAGATGAAGCCAAATCAATACCATCTGCTCCAGCTTCAAGTGCAGCTAAATATGCAGCAACACTAACACCAGCAGTTTCATGAGTATGTAGTCTAATATGAATATCATTACCCAATAGTCTTCTTGCCATTGTTATAGTATCAAATATTTTAATCGGATTTGCAGTACCACTAGCATCTTTAAAACACACACTGTCAAATGGCAAACCACTATCTAAAATATCTCTTAATGTTTTTTCATAAAATGCAACATCATGAGCCCCTTCACATCCAGGAGGTAAATCCATCATTGTTACAACGACTTCATGTTTTAATCCATGATTATGAATACATTTTGCTGAATATTCAAGATTTTGCACATCATTAAGTGCATCAAAATTTCTAATAGTTGTAGTTCCATGTTTTGCAAACATTTTGGCATGCATATCAACAAGTTCACGACTACCAGTATCTAACATAACTGTATTTATACCACGAGCAAGAGTTTGTAAGTTTGCATCGGCACCAACAATCGATCTAAATTTATCCATCATTTTAAATGCATCTTCTTGTAAATAAAAATACAGTGACTGAAATCTGGCGCCTCCACCAAATTCATAATGCGTAATACCCGCTTCTTTCGCAGCTTCTACAGCTGGAAAAAAATCATCCATAAGAACTCTACCACCAAAGACAGACTGAAACCCATCTCTAAAAGTAGTATCCATTATATCAATAAATTTTTTTGACATTAATATTAACCTTTATAAGTGTTGTGATGTATGATCGCAGAAGTAATTGCTGCAACTATTTTTTTATTATCTTTTGCCTCAGATTGACACGGCACAGGATATGCTTGAGTTTTTTTGTCTTCTTTAAAATATTTACCAATAATAGCAGCTTGTGCTTTTAATGCAAACATCATAATAATCAAGAATGTAAATACAATTCCCATCCCAAGTGCCATAAACTTTAAGGCTTCCCCTACTAAATTTACTTCCATATATTGCTCCATTTTAATTAATGAGAAAACTGCTCATATTGATTACAATTTTGCTATTTTATATTAATATTGCTTCAGTAAATATTTATTTGAATAGTAAATTTTAGAAATTTATAAAAAAAACTATTATTATCACAAATTATAAAAATACTTTTCCAATTTTATACATTATGTCATCAATTTTATAGCAAATATTTATAACTTTTAAATTTAATTTTACTACTTTTTTATACATTTTCCACGCCTTTTTAAAAACCTTACAAAAGTATTACATATTTTTTAACTTTTTATCAAAAACATTACATTTTGCAATACTTTTTGGTATAATATAAAAAATAAAGGTCAAAAAGGACAGTATCATGTTAAAAGTGTCAGATATAATTGATAAACTTAAAGATGTTTTAAGTAATGAAGAAATACACAATAGAGTGTTTGATAAAGATGTAGCAAATGCCTTAGAAATAACTCAAGCAAATTTTGCAACAATGAAAACAAGAAATAAAATACCATTTTCAAATATTTTAGATTTTTGTGCTTTAAAAAAGATTTCTATAAATTGGCTTTTATATGGACAAGATCCTAGTTCCCTTGTAGATAGTACTGATAAATATTGGATTAAATATTATCCAGATATTGCATTAAGTGCTGGTGGTGGAGCAGATATAGAAAATGAAAATTTTGAACAATTGGAAATTCCAGACTATTTCGTTCAAATGCTTGGCGGAAACAATATGGTTAAAAACATTGAAGCAATAAATGTGACAGGAGAAAGTATGGAGCCAACTTTAAATGATGGAGACATAATATTTATAGATGTATCTAAAAACAATTATTTAAAAGATGGGATATATGCTATTTACACTCCAGATGGTCTTCTTGTAAAAAGAATACAAAAAAGAACTGATGGAAAATTTAATATAATTTCAGATAATCAAGTTTTTTCAAATCAAACTATTTCTAAAAAAGATTTAAAAATATATGGTAAAGTCAATAGCTCTTTTGGAAGCGTTTTTTAATATATATTTGATATAATCACTATATAAATTTAACAGGAGTAATTCTTTGGATGACTATCCCCCCATTTTAAATTCTTTAAGCAGTAGGTTTTTATGGATTTTTTAATTTTTCTTTTTGTGCTTGTTATTGGAATTTCTTTTTTATGTTCTATCTTAGAGTCTATTATTTTATCTACAAATATTTCTTATATATCAGTTTTAGAAAAAGCTAATCCAAAAGCTGGAAAATTACTAAAAAAACTTAAACTTAATATAGACAAATCAATATCATCTATATTAATACTTAATACTTTTGCAAATACTTTGGGAGCAACCGCCATTGGTGTTCAGGCTCAAAGTCTTTTTGAAAATGATAGTAATTTAATTTTAATAGTTTCTATTGCTTTAACATTTATGATTTTATTTTTTGCTGAAATTATTCCAAAAACAATAGGTGCTATATATTGGAAAAAATTAGCTCCTTATGCAGCTAGAATTATCGAAGTATTTATTTTTTTAACTTATCCAATAATATTGACAACTCTTTTTGTAACAAAAAAAATAAGCAAAAATAAAGATGCGGATATAGTATCGAGAGAAGAATTGCTTCAAACAACACTATTAAGCGAAGAAGATGGTATGATTAACGATATGGAATCAGATATTATCGAAAATACTTTATCTCTAAAAGAAGTGCGACTAAAGGATATTTTAACACCAAGAAGTGTTGTTTTTGCTGTACAAAAAAATTCTTTAATTAAAAATTTACTTAACGACAAAAGAACATATAAATTTTCAAGAGTACCTGTATATGATGAAGATATTGATAATATTGTAGGTATGGTGTTTACAAAAAAATTATTCAAACAAGCAATAAAAGATAAAAAAGTATCAATAGAAAGTATTATGACAAGTGTTGATAGTATCAATGAAAATATTCCAGTCTCAAAAGCCTTGAGTAATTTTATAAAAACTAAAGCTCATATGCTAATAGTAACAGACAGTTATGGTCAAACAGAAGGTATAGCTACGCTTGAAGATTGTATTGAAACATTGCTTGGTCAGGAAATAATGGATGAGCTTGATACGACCGAAGATATGAGAAAATTAGCATCAGCAAAAATGAAAGCAAAAAGAGAATTAACAAAAAATAATTAAATTTTTAAAGTAAAGTCATCGAATTTTTTTGATGATTATTAAGAATATCTTTAATCTCTTCTTGCGTTTTTCCAATCACATATAAGGCATTAAAATCTAATTGCAAGATTTGTTTAAATAAATCTTTATCATTTTTAAAATTTTTTATAATAATCACTTTTGCATAGCCATATTTTAAATTTAAAAAATCAATCTCTTTGTCAATCAAATTAATATTATCGTTTGCTAAAATAAATTTATTTGATTTGCCAAAATCTACAATCTCAAAATTTTTATTTATAAATATTGGCGAAAAATATTTAAAGTTTTTTAATTTATTTAAATCTATGTCATTTTTTAAAAACTGATAAGCTGATAAAAAATAATCTATATACATACTTGATAACTTTAATCTATAAAAGAAATTGCCATCATATGAAAAAGTTGTATTAAATAAAGAATGCACTGTTAAGTTTTGTATGTTATATTTTTTTATAACAAATTTTTGTGACAAAGGTTGAATATTTAACATATACTTCTTATTTAAACAAAATATTGTTTGGTTATTTTCCGTATCTTTTAAAAGTTCAAAATCTTCTTTAATATTACCAGATAGGAAAAATATATTCTTATTTTTTTGCAATGAAAATATATTTAAAAATTCAAAACTTATATCATCGCAATAAAAACTTTTAATTGTTTTATTGCTTAAAACAAATCTAAGTAATTTTGCCAAAGCAATATTTGTGTCTTTTATTTTTATCCAAGCAATTTCTTTATCTGTAATATCAACATCAAAATCAAAAAGAATTGCAAATGCGCCATTTAAAACGGCTGTATTTATATCTTGCGATGATGAAGCAATAAACAAATCACCTTCATTTATTTTTAATGGATTTGTGTGAATTTGAGTAATAAAAGATATTGATGGAGATTTTACAAGTTTTCCGCCAACAATATCAACTATAGATGAAATTTGCAAAATATTAGCTTATTTTTGTACCAATTTTTTTTGGTTTTTCTGGTCTAATTAAATTTAAACCATTTTCATCCTTTGCTGCTAGAAGCATACCTTCACTTATCATTCCCATAAGCTTTGCTGGCTTTAAGTTTGCTACTACACAAGCTTGAGTTCCTACTAAATCTTCTGCTTTATAAAATTCTTTTATTCCAGCTAATATTTGCCTATTTCTTCCTTCATTCAAATCAACTTGCAATTTAAGTAATTTTTTTGACTTTGGAACTTTCTCTGCCTCTACAATTGTACCGATTTTTAAAGATGTTTCAAAAAATTTATCTATTGTAATAAGATTATCTTCTTCTAATTGTTCTTGCTTTTCAATCTCTTTTCTTGGTTTTTGTACAACTTCTTCAACTTTTTGTACATCAGCAGTAACCAGAAGTGGCTCTTCAATTCTAGGAAATAAAGCATCTATTTTTGTAATAACTGTATCATCTATCAAGCCTTTGTTTTGAATAAGATTTTGATATGAAGCATTATTAATATCAATTCCCAAGGATAAGGCTATTTTTTTAATCTTGCTAGGCATAATACTATCAAGCAAAATAGAAACTTTAGCCATAATATTCACAATAAGTGCAACCAAAGCCATCGCTTCTTCTTGGCGATTATTTTTCATCATATTCCAAGGTTCATAATCACCGATTGCCTTATTTGCTATTGTTAAAACTTTCCATAATTCTTCAAGATATTTATGAATTTGCATATCACAAATTAATTTTTCTATATTTTCTAAAATCAAATGAACTTCATCTAGTTCTTTTTTATGATATTTTTCTACATCTTTACTAGTTACTTTAAAATCAAAATACTTACCACTCATTCCACTAATTCTATTAAGAAGATTTCCTAGATCATTTCCAAGATCTGAATTAATTCTATCCATTAATGCACGCTGTGAAAAATCTCCATCTTGTCCAAATGGCACTTCTCTTAACATAAAATATCTAAAAGCATCAAGTCCATAAGCATCTGTAACTTCTCTTGGATCTACTACATTTCCTTTTGATTTTGACATTTTTTCACCATCTCTAGTCCACCAGCCATGAGCTGCTATATGTTGAGGCAATGGCAATTCCAAGCTCATTAGAAATGCAGGCCAAAAAATCGCATGAAATCTTAAAATATCTTTACCTACTAAATGAGTTTTTGCAGGCCAATAATGCATATTAGCATCATCAGTACCATATCCCAAAGCAGTAATATAGTTCATTAAAGCATCAAGCCAAACATACATTACATGTTTATCGTCATCCATTGAGTCTGGCAATTTTACACCCCAGTCAAAACTTGTTCTTGAAATTGACAAATCATTCAAACCATTTGAAACAAAATTTACAATTTCTTTTGCTTTTGCTTTTGGTAAAATAAAATCAGGATTATCTTCATAAAATTTTAAAAGTTTCTCTTCGTAGTTTTTAAGTCTAAAAAAGTAACTTTCCTCTTTAACAATAGTTGTTGGTCTTCCACAATCTGGACAACCCTCTTCGTCTATCAATTGATTATCGGTAAAAAATGTTTCACATCCTACACAATAATTACCTTCATAATTACCTTTGTAGATATCTCCTTTGTCAAACATTTTTTGAAATGCTTTTTGCACACCAATTTTATGTTCTTCATCAGTAGTTCTTATAAACTTATCATAACTTATATCAAAATCATCCCATAAGGTTTTAAACTTGCCACTTATTTCATCAGAATATTCTTTTGGTGTTTTGCCTCTTTGTTCTGCACTTTGAGCTATTTTTTGTCCATGCTCATCAGTACCTGTCAAAAAGAAAGTGTCATTACCAATTAGCCTATTATATCTTGCCAAAACATCCGCTATGATAGTTGTATATGCGTGTCCTATATGTGCCACATCATTTACATAATAAATTGGGGTTGTAATATATACTTTTTTACATGATTTTTTTTTCGACATTTGAGTTCCTTGAAGTAATGATTTCAATTTTAAATTTATGGATTATATCTAATTTTTGTTTAATATCTAAATTGCTATTTTAAAACTCAAAGCCACCGCCAGAACCTTTATTCATCGACTCATACACAGCTTTAACATATTTTTTTCTAATATCACATTCAAGTATTTCAACACATGATAAACAACTTGCAATCTGCTTATCATCTTGACATTTTTTAATTATAATTATTTGTTCATCAAGTGCAATATTCCATTTATCTTGCTCTACTCGTATATGATTATTAGGCATTTTTTAAATAAACTTCTTTTACCTTTTTTATCTCTTCACAGCTTCCAAAAAAACATGGACTTGTGTCATGAATATGTAATGTTTCAACATCTAAAACTCTGCTTATTCCATCGACTGCTTCACCACCTGCACATTCATAAACAAAAGCAAATGGAAAAACTTCAAACAACTGTCTTAATTTTCCTTTAGGCAAATCACTTGTACTTGGATAACTAAAAAGTCCGCCACCTTTAAGTAAAATCTGATGAAGATCAGGAACCATTCCTCCACTATATCTTAGTCTATACCCTTGTGCAAAAAAATCATCTATCATCTTTTTATGGTAAGGGTACCAACACTTCTGAGTAGAACCAGGAGCTTGAAGCTTTCCTTTTTCATTAAGTTTAATATCTTGAATATACTTAAAATCTTCATCATAAAGTCTATACATTTTTACAGTTTTTCCATCGGCAATTACCATTTCAACTCTTGGTCCAAAAACAACATAAACTGATGCTATTATATTTTTTCCTGTAAAACTATTTTCATAAATACCATAAATTGAGCCTACAGACAAATTTACATCCACTAAACTACTACCATCAAGAGGATCATATGCGATTAAATATTTTCCATCCTTGTGTATATCTACAATATTTTCTTGCTCTTCACTAACTATTTGTTTTATGCTCGCTATTTTTTTAAATTCTTTTTCTATCACTATATCGCTCGCAATATCAAGTTTTAACTGAGTGTCTCCAGTACTATTTTGATTGTCACTTTTGCTAGTATCACCTTGCTCGATAATACCTTTTATTTTTATACTTGCTTTTTTTATAGCTTCTATTATTTCATTCATTAAAACACCTTATACTTTTTTTGCATTTTCTTTTATCCATTGCACTACCTGTTCTGGATTGTTTAAATCTAAAGTTTGCATACCTTTTGGTATTTTAGCTTTATCAATTGTATCATCAATAGCTAAAGTATCACTTACCTCAAAGTAGTTTTCATCAAGCCTAGTTCTACAAATACAAATTCGAGGAAGAGGTAAAGTTTTTAAGCCTTCTACTAGCAAAAAATCAAATTCTTTAAATATATCTATCATCTCATCTATTGTTGATGTTTTCTTTTTAAAAATCGTTGTTTTGTATGGACTTACTACTGCTACATCAGCACCAGTTTGAGAAAATTTAAAACTATCTTTGCCGTCTTTATCAAAATTTGCTTTATCTTTTGGATCATGTTTAACTATTGCCACTTTGTATCCATTATCCTGCAAAATATTTGATACTTTAACTATCAAAGATGTCTTACCGCTATTTGAAGGTCCAGTAAATGCTACTGCTAATCTATTTGTGTTATTTTTCATAGTGGCATTTTATCAAAAATATTATATAATCCCAATTATATTACACAAAAGGAAACATTTTGCATAAAATAGTTTTTAATATTTTATTTTTTATTCTTTTTATTATCTCATTTAATGGTTGTCAAAGTGCTTTAAATGTATTTAATAAAACTGGTTCTCAATATGAAAAAGGACTTCAACACACTAAGGTAAAAAATTTAATATATGAAAATGAAACAAAAGCCATAATAAATGTAACATATTTAAATTCAATGGACAATAAAAAATGGGACAATGAATACCAAAACTTTTTAATAGGAATTTATATCTCTAAAGATAATAAAAATAAATCAAAAACATACCTAAGCAATGCAAAATACACATTAACTGAAAATGATAGATATTTTGTAAAAAATACTATTATTTCAAAAGAACACAGCTTATATAAAAATATTCCTATTAAGAATCCTTGGGCAAAATATTACATAGTTAGTTTTATAAAAGGTAGCGACAAGATTTTAGTATTAAAGTATTCTCATGCTAAATTTGGAAAGGTAAATTTTTCTTTTGAAGCAGAGTAGAAAGTTTAATTTTATTCTCTTTATCTAAATAATTTTTGTATATAATATAATTCGCTAAAACTTTTTTTCCATATTTTTTTGTTTCATTATATGGCAATAATTCCATACTTAAAAATGGCTCATACTTGCCTTGCTTGAACAATCCTTTTTTAAATAATCTTTTTGTAAAACCAATTCCACCATTGTAAGCATATGCTATAAACAACGGATGCTTAAGTCTTTTTTCCAAGAAATCAAGATGATGATTTGCATATTTTAAATTTATTTTAGGATTAAATTGATTGTCAATATCATAGAATTCTTTTAATTCTTTTGCTATTGCTTCGCTTAAAAATGGCATGATTTGCATCACTCCCATAGCGTAAGCACTTGAAATAGATGTATTAACGAATCTACTTTCTTGTCTTGCAATAGCATAAATTAAAGCTTGTCTATCAACTGATAAATTACCAATTATTTCATCATAAGGAGTTATAAAATATGCTTTTTTATATTTATTAAATCTTTCTTTTATAAATGCTAGATGTCCTGCAGTTTGTTTTGTATTTAATAATTTTTCATACTTTAACATTTTTATATTATTTGTTTTTTTTGTATCTTTTAAAATTGGAAGCCAAGCAAATGGATTATTAAAATCATAAAATGAAATTTCACTTTGATTGTTTTCTATGCTGTAAACTATATTTTTAGGCTCAATCCTAGTCTCTTCAAATGCTAGAATTGAATATATATTATTGTCCCAACTAGATTTTAATTTATTTAAAAAATCTTTATTATTAGTAAGTTTATATTGCCAAAACAACAC
>JAOZVJ010000064.1 GCA_029938215.1 Arcobacteraceae bacterium
CTTTTAAGGCTATTTCATTATCACATCTCCAACAACATCCATCTTCAACTTGTTCATTTGCTAAAACAGTATGACAATCTTCACACCAATTTACGGTTGTTGATTTTTTATATAAAATTCCTTCTTCGTACATCTTTATAATAAATTCTTGTTCCCATTTTGTATAAAGTTCATCACTAGTAGCAAATTCTCTTGTCTTTGAAAAACTAAGACCCAATCCTGAAAGTTCTTTTCTCATATAATCAATATTTTCATAAGTCCATTTTTTTGGATGAAGTTTATTTTTTATTGCTGCATTCTCAGCAGGCATACCAAAACTATCCCAGCCAATTGGATGTAAAACATTAAAACCATTTTTTCTAAAATGTCTTGCAAAAGCATCGCCTAAACAATAATTTCTAACATGTCCCATATGTATTCTTCCGCTTGGATACGGAAACATACTTAAAATATATTTTTTCTTTTTATTGCTTGTTTCATTTTCAGGTTCATTTACATTATTGTTGTCCCAAAATTCTTGCCATTTAGTTTCTATTTCCAATGGATTATATTGTATCAATCTTTACCCTTATATTTTAAATTAATTTTTTAATACTCTTCCTGCTCTTTATTTTTTGCACTTTCAATTAAAACTAAAGCCACAGAATAAAGATTTGCCACAACAGCACCAATTGCAAGAGCAATAGCTAAACCAACATTATCAGTAAAAGTAAATACTATAAATGCAGGAATAAGATGCAAGTCAGCCACAAGCGAACTAGCAAGAAGTTCTGCTGCCATTAAATTTCTAACACCAATTTTTAATAATGTAGATATTACATTAACACCGGCTGCTAAAAACAATGCTATTTCATTATGTTCATATAAAAATCCAGCTGTTGTTGTCAAACTCATCAGCGAGAAAAATACATATATTACTTTACCCCAATCCATACCATACTCCTAATTTTAAATTTCCAAATTCTTTTTAATATATTCCAAATATAATTTTACATCATCAAGTTTTTCTAAACTATTTTCACATACTGTAACATAATCAATTTTTTCATAATGATGTGCTAAAAAATTTCTAAATGAAGCTATTTTAGCAAAATCATAAGCAAAATCTGCTGGTATAATTTTATATTCACCCAATAAGTCAATACTTTGATAATAACTTTCTCCAGTAGGTATGTTTTTATACTTACCAACTATTTCTGCCAATGATATGCAACTATCAGCTATTAAGTATAGATAATGCAATAAAGCCCCTTGATAAATTTTATCTGTTAAAAATTTATTTTTACAATCTTTACCTATATCTTGAAGCAACTCTAAAATTTCTTCAATTTTAACTATTTTAGTTTCTATTTTATGCAACATCTAACATTCTTTTAAAATTAAAATAATCAATAATTTCATGCATTTTATTTACTTCATACATGGCTCTTGTACTATCAACAGTATCTTTTAACAAAATACCATCCTTTAAAATATCTTTTACTAAATGAAAATTCTTAGCATTGTTTAAAACTATTAAATCAATCTCACTATTTATGCCTATCTCTAATTTATGATGAACTTTTAAATGTGTATCAAATAAATCAAATCCATTCTTTACAAAAATAGCTATATCTATATCACTATTAAAAGTATTGGTTTTATTTGCGTAAGAACCAAAAAGATAAGCAAATTCTACTTCATCTATCTTTTGTAAAATATTTATAATAGTATTTTGAATATCTTTTTTCATAATAACACTTTTTTTTAAACTGTACCTTGCTCAAATTGAGCTCTCATTTTGTCTTTTTCTTGTTGTCTTTTTAGTTTTTGTGCTTCACTTTTTCTATAATTTGATATAGAAAAATTTAATTGAACTAAAAATGAAGCAGCTATAAATATAGACGAATAAGTACCAACAATTATACCAATCAATAAAGTAAAACTAAATCCACTAATAATTTCTCCGCCAAACAAATACAATGTAAATACAACAAAAAATGTTGTTAATGATGTGAGCGTTGTTCTACTTAAAGTTCTTGAAATCGATTCATTAACAACGGCATTTAATTTATTTTCTTTTGAAGTTTGGACACCTTCTCTAATTCTATCAAATACAATAATTGTATCATTTAATGAGTATCCAAGTATCGTTAAAATAGCTGCTAAAATATCAAGATTTACATCTACATTAAATAAAGTTATAGCTCCAACTGCAATAGTAACATCATGAATAAGTGCTAAAATAGAAGCAATAGCAAATCTCCACTCAAATCTAAATGAAACATAAATTAAAATAATTATAAGAGATAATCCTAATGCCATAAGTCCTTTTTCTCTTAGTTCATCCCCTACTTTTGGTCCAACCATATCTACTCTACGAACCTCAAAGGTTCCAGTAGATTTTAAAATAGTTCTTATTTCATCGCCTACATCATTACCCAAAGATGAACTACTTGTCGGTATTTTAATAATGACCTCTAAATCACTACCAAACTTTGTAACACTAGCTTTTTTAAATTCATCTTTTACACTTAGAGCTTCTCTAATTTTTTTTATTGGTGCATTTTGTTCATATTTAACTTGAACAATTGTACCACCAGTAAAATCTACACCAAAATTTAAACCTTTTGTTATTATCAATCCAATTGAAGCAACTAGCAAAATAGCTGAAAGACCCAAAAATGGCATTCTTTTGCCCATAAAATCATAAATTTTACCTGATTTAAAAAGTTCCATTAGTTAACTCCAAACCATTTTTTCTTATTTTTATCTTTAATCATTTTTGACATAATCATTTCATAAACTCCGTGTGTTCCCAAGATAGCAGTTAGCATTGATGCCAAAATACCAATAGAAATAGTTATCGCAAAACCTTTAATAGGACCAGTACCATAAGCATATAAAATCATAGCAACCAAAAGTGTAGTCATATTGGCATCTAAAATAGCACTCATAGCATTTTTGTAGCCATCTTCAACAGCTTTTGCAATACTTGTACCACTTTTTATTAATTCTCTAATTCTTTCTGTAATAATAACATTAGCATCTACTGCCATACCAACGGTAAGCACGATACCTGCCATCCCTGGTAAAGTTAAGGTTGCACCAAACATAGCCATTACTGCAATAATTATAAATATATTTGTAATAAGCGCAATATTTGCAACAATTCCAGCAACTCTGTAATAAAGCATCATAAAAATAACAACTAAAATAAAACCAGAAATCAATGCAAACATCGAAGAAGCAATCGAATCAGCACCAAGGCTAGGTCCAACGCTTCTTTTTTCCAGTAAAATCACAGGTGCTGGTAATGCTCCACTTCTTAAAGCAATAGCAACATTTCCAGCTTCAACAACAGTAAAATTACCAGAAATTTGTCCACTTCCACCACCAATTCTTTCACGAACAACTGGATTTGAAAATACTTTACCATCCAAAACAACTGCAAGTCTTTTCCCTATATTTTTAGCCGTAAAATCTCCAAAAACTTTAGCACCATAACTGCTTAATTTAAAGTTAATAATAGGCTGATTGGTTTGTTGATCAAATGCCACTTGAGCATCAACAACTTGAGAACCTGTTAAGATAGGTATTTGATGAACTAAATGTATTTCGCCATTATCAGTAGAATCTTCTAAAATAAGATCTCCAAACTCCAAAGCTTGTTCTTTAGTTAAAGTATGAACTTGGTCAGCTTTATCTTCATCTATTGCCATAAGCTCTAAATTTGCTGGTTTTGCGATAAGTTCTCTAGCAGCTTTTTCATCTTCTTGCGTTTTAATTCCCGGCAATTCTACAACTATATCAGTTTTTCCTTGTCTAGTAACAGATGGTTCAGCAAGTCCAAACTGATCAAGTCTATTTCTAATAGTCTCAACTGCTTGAGATACTGCCATATCTTTTGTTAATGCGATTTCTGTATCAAGAAGTTTTACAGTATAAAATAAATTATCAGCTCCGCTAACATCCAATCCTTTTATATCTGCTAGCATTGTATCTAGTTTTATTTTTTCATCACTATCAAGCAAAACAAAATTAACTTTATCTGGCTCAATAGTTAAATCCTCAATTAAAATATCTTCATCGTCTGTAAAATATTTTATTGTAGCTGCTATTGTTTTTATTTTAGTCTCAACAGCCTTATCCACCTCTACTCCTAAAAGCATATGAAGTCCACCTTGCAAGTCAAGCCCTAATGATATTTTTTTTCCAGAATCGCTTTGAATAAGAGACGGTATGGCAAAAACTACACCAAAAATAGTTGCAAGTGCAAATATTACAAGTCTATAGTTAAAAAATTTCAATTACTAATCTTCCCATTTGCTTGATATATGACTTTTAGATACTCTCATAGTAACACCATCAATATTTTTTACAGCAAAAAAACTTTCTTCAACTTTTGTAATTTCTACAATCAATCCACCACTAGTTACTATTGTATCGCCTTTTTTTAAAGCTTTAAGCATATCAGTATGTTGTTTCTGTTGCTTTTGTTGGGGTCTGATAATCAGAAAATAAAAAATCGCAAATAATACGATAAGCGGTAATAAAGATCCAATTAAGCTTCCACTTTGTCCGTCCATAATGTTTCCTTGTTTGTTAAATTTTGATTATTGTATCCAAAAACTACTTATGATATAATGATATATAAAAAGTACCAAAGTAGGAAATATCTAAAATGAAAATAGCTCAAAATATATCAGATTTGGTAGGCAATACCCCAATAATAAAACTCAATAATATTGATAAAAATTTACCTGCAAACATATATGCAAAATGTGAATTTATGAATCCAACTGGTTCTGTAAAAGATCGTATTGGATTTAATATGATAAACGAAGCTTTAAAAGATGGTTCTATAAATAAAAATACTCATATAATAGAGCCAACAAGTGGGAATACAGGCATTGCTTTAGCAGCTATTTGTGCTTCACTTGGACTTAAATTAACTTTAACTATGCCAAAATCAATGAGTATTGAAAGAAAAAAACTAATCAACGCATTTGGTGCAAATATTGTTTTAACGCCAGCAAAAGATGGTATGGCTGGTGCTTTACAAAAAGCTTATGAATTACAAAAAAAAGAAAATAATGCGATAATATTACAACAATTCGAAAACCCCAATAACCCAAAAATTCATGAAACAACAACAGCTATTGAAATTTTAAATGATATGAATAATAAAATAGATATATTTGTAGCTTCAGTAGGTACTGGCGGAACTTTAAGCGGTACAGGTAAAATCTTAAAACAAAAAATTCCAAATATTAAAATAATAGCAGTTGAACCACAAAATAGTGCAGTATTAAGTGGCAAAAAAGCAAACAACCATAAAATCCAAGGAATAGGCGCTGGCTTTATTCCAAAAACTTTAGACACTTCAAGATACGATGAAATTGTTACAGTTAAAGACAAAAATGCCATAAAAAGAACAAAACAACTTATAAAAAAAGAAGGACTTTTAGTAGGAATTAGTTCTGGTGCAAATATAGATGCTACTATAAAACTGGCTTCAAAAGAAGAAAATAAAGACAAAAATATAGTTACAATACTTTGCGATACAGGTGAAAGATATCTAAGTACCGAACTTTTTAATAAATAAAAAGCCTATAAAAATCAAATACTGCTATCTTGTCAATATAGCTCTTATTGTTTTAGATTGTTTTGGCTTCAATCTTACATTTTGAAATTTATAAGTTTTATATCCTTTTTTTCGCACTTCAATTTTATGTATCACATTTGGAGTAATAGCAACTTTGATTTTGGTTTTGCCAACATATTTGCCATCAATATAAACTTTATCTTTCTTTACATTGCTTTTTATTGTAATATATGCAAAATTTTCTTTTAGTTTATCTATGCTTTTTTGTATAGAATTTAATGAATTTACAGCTTCTTTATTTCCTTGTTTTGCAGCGAGTTGATAAAGTGTAATAGCATTTTTTAAACTTTTTTCTACGCCTATACCTTTTAAATAAGCATTACCCAAACTATTTTGTGCTACAGCATATCCATCGTTTGCACTCATTCTATAAAAAAATATTGCTTTTTTGATATCTTTTTTTACGCCAAAGCCAAATTCGTGCATAAAGCCAATATTAAATTTTGCTATTGTTCCTTCATTTGCTGCTTTCAAAAATCCATTATAAGCTTTTGCATATTTTTTATTGTCAAAATTCTTTTTTGCATTTGTTAAATCACTCCCAAACAATGACACAGATATCATAATCAATATTATTAATTTTTTATACATTTTTATTTTTCCTTATATTTTGTTCCATAATACTTCCCATCCTTTTGTATGTGTTGCATTTGAGATATCTATTATCTTAATATTTTTATCATTTTTTGAAGCTTTCTTAAAAGAATTTGCGATTTTCCTAACAACAACTTTATCATCTTTTCCCACATAATGCACTTGCGGTATATGAGATATTTTGTGAGCTATTTCAATAGGATCTAAAGAACCTATCATCGGCGGAATATTATGATGTCTATGCAGTAGCTTATGATTTAGATTTCCCGCTATTGTAGTTATCTTTTTTATATCGTCTCTTTTTGATGCTACTAAAACAGCTATAGCTCCACCACCACTAAAGCCAATTAGCTCTATCTCTTTTGATTTTGATTGTCTTTTTAGTATTGAGATAGCTTGATTTATACTTTCCACTACCTCTTTAGCAAATCTTTTATCAGCCCAATATTTATCGGAACAATTTTTGCTAGTATTGTATTGACAAGGTCGTGCTACATAAGCAACATTTTGACTTTTGTCATTAATAGAAAACTTAAGTGCTACTGGATTTACTGGCGTTGGATTTGCTGACAAAGTATATCTATCGACCCAAGCAAAACCATCACCCTCTATATAAACTTTTAAAGGTTTGGTTTTATCTTTAAATTTTACATAAGTTCTTAATTTAAAAGTATCAGTTTGAATATCTTGCTTTTTAAAAGCATTTTGTTTTGTTATAGTATTTGCTAAATTTATTCTATTTTCTAAGTCATATTTTCCACAACCTATAAATAATAGAATAATACAAATCAATACAATTTTTTTAATATCTTATCCTTGTGATTTAGCTAATTTTTCTAAATTATTATAACTTAAAAGATGGGCAATTATAAATAGCTACTTTATAATATTCATAATTTACGAAAGAAAACTTACTAATAATGAAATCTGCATTGAGCGACAACTATCAAATCATCCATAATCTTATAAACCAATCTATGCTCGGATGTAATTCTTCTTGAAAAATAACCACTAAGATTTTCTTTTAATCTTTCAGGTTTGCCAATGCCTAAGCAATCAAAAGGATTTCTTTTAATATCTTTTAGTAATTCATTAACTCTTTTTAATATTTTCCTATCATTAAGTTGCCAATAACAATAATCTTCCCATCCTTGATCTGAAAAACCAACAATCATAAATCCAAATCTTTTTTAGTAAATTTTGAAGTTTCTATTTGTTCAACCGCATCCAATAGTCTATCTCTATTTGTTTTTGATGACAATAAATACATAGTTTCTTTCATCGCTGTATATTCATCATATGATATCAATATAGCTTTTTTATTATCTTTTGTTGTAATAAGAAATTCATCGAAGTCATTACATACCCGCCCTATAATATCTCTTAAATTGTTTCTAGCCTGTGAATAAAAAACTGCTTGCATAAATATCCTTTTGTCAATATATTGTCATTATATCAAACTATTTATTGATTTTAGCCATTTTCTCAAAATTATCATAACTCAAAAGATGAGCGATAGCTAATTTGTAAGCACCTGATTTTACTAATTTTTCTATAGACTCTTTATCCAATTTATTTAACTTTTCTTCAGAAACTCTATAAAAACCTTTTATGATAAATTTACCATCGTTTATTTTAGTTACTGCTTCTTCCAACACACCAGCATCATCTAATTGTTTTACAAAAATTTCCATATTGTTACAAGAAACTTGAAATTTATTCATAAAGTCCAAAATATTACCAAGATACTCGCTATCTTTCCCGTCTTTTTCAAACAATGCTTGACCACTCTTTTTATTCACTTCTTTACAATCACTATCATAACCTAAATGTAAAGTATCTTTATCTTTGATATAAGTAAATGGATATCTTCTAAAAAAAGCAGGGATATACTCATCTTGCTTAAATTTTCCATCATCATCTACAAATAGATTTTTACCATCTTGCACTCCAAATAATGCCATAGCACTATACTTATCTTCTATCTTTGAAAATAAAATAGGATATGACATACAAGCTTTAAATACTTCCTCAAGTCCTACTATGCACTGTGCATTTTGAGAAGCAAACTTATAATTTTCTATAGGCTTTACCTTTAGATTTTTATCCTCATCTTTTAAAATTAATTTTACATTTTTATACATTTTTTTCCTTTTTTTATTTTTATGTGTATTTTTTTATAAATTCTAAGCTACTTATAACTTCAATTTTTCCTTTATAAAAATTTTTATCATTAGTTATAATCAGATCACATTTACTACTGCAAGCTAAAACATATTGCAAATTGTCTTCTAAATCATTATTTTTAATATCCAATGCTTTACCAAATGCAATATTTTCAGCTCCCATTATAGTTATATTATTATTTATCAATTTTAAAAATCTACTAATATCTTCCGTCTGCTTACTAGCTATATAGTCAATATTTAACAATGTTATATCAGCAACAAATCCTTCAAATATATTTTTTAAACAACCGTTTAAAATAATATTAGCTTCTTCAAATCCTTTTCGTTTTAATATAAGGTCAAGAAAGATATTTGTATCTATAAATATTTTCAAGATATTATCCTCTTATATTTTTCATCATCTGTTTTAAAGTCATTATTTAAGATGCCTATAAACTCTTCAAATCCACCTACTTCTAACTCTTTTTTAGTTGTAGCTGTTTTGATTAATCTATCATATTCATCATAAGGTAGCATTACTGCCTTTTTGCTATGAGCTTTTTTATCTACAATAATTACCGTTTGACTTAAAATCTTTGTAAATTGTGCTTGTGCTTGTGCTATTCCTAATTCTAACATTTTATTTCCATATTTTAATATATATACATATTATTGTAACTAAAATCACTTTATAGTTTACATAAAAAAAGAGAAGGACAAAAGCCCTTCTCTTTTAAAATCTAAATCGTTAAATTTCGATAAAAAACAATCTATTCCTAGAATTTAAATCTAGCAGTTAAAGAAGCTGCATCAGATGTAAATCCACTAGCTCTTGTTTGATCAAAACCAAATCTAACTTCAGTAAGTTTATTTGGAGTAACATAGTTAGCTCCTACACCATAAACATATTTACTATCATCAGCTTTTAGACCATTTGTAGTAAATGCACTTCCACCACCACTAAATGTAGAAGATGAAGTTGCATAATCATCACCAAAGTCTTTTTCAAGAGATAATCTTAAAGCAGGAGTAAATGTCCCACCATTGTCACATTTGATATTTTTAGACAATGCAAATCCAGCAGATGCTGTACCTTTATTCATATCAGCATTATTAACCGTTAAGTTCATATTTCCTGCACCTGACTCAGTATAACTATCTGTTGATATTTTAGAGTAAGATAAAGAAGCTTTTGGAGTAAATATTAAATTATTATATTTCATATTTTTACCAAATCCAACTTTTGCACTTACGATTTTAGTATCATAAGAAGATACTGCTGCTCTATCAACTGCACCAACTACTACATGTCTGCTACCTGTATTGTCATTTACACCGTAAGACAAAGAACCATCTACATAAGAGTTT
>JAOZVJ010000008.1 GCA_029938215.1 Arcobacteraceae bacterium
ATGGAACTATTTTGGCATGGTGAAAAATGTGCAGATATACCTATTCAACCACTTAGTGAAGAAGCTCCAATTTTAGATAGACCAGTTAAAAAGCCTAAATATCTAAAAAAAATTAAAAATGTAACTATGAAATCAAGATTAGGCACAAGTGATATTTTTGATAAATTATGGTCAAGTTTAGAAGTTATTGATAAATCTTTTATATATAATCAATACGACTCAATGGTACAAACAAATACAATAAAAGGTCCAGGGAAACTTGATGGATCAACAGTAAGAATAAAAGAAACCGGTAAAGCTTTGACTATGAGTGCAGATTGTAACACAAGATATTGTTATATAAATCCAGAGCTAGGAGCGGCGGCGGCTGTTATGGAAGCAGGGAGAAATGTAGCTATGAGTGGAGCTGTTCCAAGGGCAATTACTGATTGTTTAAATTTTGGAAATCCTGAAAATCCTGAAGTTATGTGGCAATTTAAACATGCTTGTAAAGGTATAAAAAAAGCTTGTAAAAAGTTAAACACACCTGTAATTGGCGGAAATGTATCTTTATATAATGAGACAAATGGTGTTGGCGTATTCCCTACCCCGTCAATTGCTACAGTTGGTATAAACGAAGATATGAATAAAGTTTTACCAAGCCACTTCCAAAAACAAAATAATTACATTTGTTTACTAGGCGAAACAAATAGTGAATTTGGTGGTAGCTTATATCTAAAAGAAATTGAAGGTCAAATCGCTGGAACTCATCCAAAAGTTAGTTTTAAAGCGGAATTAAAATTATGGGATATTGTTATAAAAGCCAATGAAAAAAATCTACTAAAATCTGCAAAAGATGTAAATATAGGTGGAATTGCAATAGCACTGGGCAAAATGTGTGCTCTTGGAAATATTGGATGCGATACAAATGTTTCACTTGAAAATGAACTTGATGTTTATGCAGAAAGCTTAAGTAGAGCAATAGTGGAAGTAGCACCTGAAAATATTGCTGATTTTGATAAGCTATGCACAGAGTTAAATATGGATTATTCTTGCATAGGCAAAACAGGTGGTGATGTTTTAAGCATAAATGGTTTATACAAAAAAATTGATAAAATTCAAAATATATATTTTAATAGATTTCAAGAAATAATTGAACAAGATTTATAAAAAAGGTTTAAAAGATATGAGAGCATTAATAAGCGTAAGTGATAAAAGTGGTATTGAAAATTTTGCTAAAGAGCTAGTAAATTTAGGTTATGAAATTATTTCAACAGGTGGAACATACAATAAACTTAAAAGTTGCGGAATTAAAGTAATTGAAGCAAATGAAGTTACAAAATTTCCTGAGTGTTTTGAAGGTAGAGTTAAAACTTTAAATCCATACATTCATGGTGGTATTTTACACAGAAGAGACAAACAATCACATTTAGAGCAAGCTAAAGAATTAGGTGTAGAAGGTATTGATTTAGTTTGTGTAAATCTATATCCTTTTAAGGCTACTATCGAAAATACAGATGATTTTGAGCAGATTATAGAAAACATTGATATCGGTGGACCTGCTATGGTGAGAAGTGCTGCTAAAAATTTTGATAGCGTTATTATCGTTACTGATGTTGCTGATTATGATGAAGTTTTAAACAATCTAAAAAATGACACTAACACTACAGAATTCAGAAGAGATATGATGATAAAAGCTTTTGAGCATACGGCAGCTTATGACAGTATGATAGCAAATTATATGAATAAAAGATTTAATAATAGCATGGGCGACAAACAATTTATCGTAGGAAATAAAGTGTTTGATACTAGATATGGTGAAAATCCACATCAGAAAGGTGCATTGTATGAATTTGACAATCATTTTACAAATAAATTTATAACACTTAAAGGCGAAGCAAGTTTTAATAATATGGGTGATATCTCAGGAGCTGCTAAAATTGCAAGTGCATTTGGCGATGCCAATGCAGTATGTATAGTCAAACACGGTAATCCTTGCGGATTTGCTATAAAAGATAATTTACTAAATTCTTACACAGAAGCTTTAAAATGCGATCCTATTTCTGCATTTGGTGGAGTTGTTGCCGTAAATGGCGTGATTGATTTAGAACTTGCAATTAAAATGAATGAAATCTTTTTAGAAGTTGTTTTTGCGGCTGATTTTACAAAAGAAGCAGAAGAAGAACTAAACAAGAAAAAAAGAATCAAACTATTCAAACAAGGAACTTCTAAAATAGAATTAGCTTCTGATGAATTTAATTTTAAAATTGTAGATGGTGGTTTTGTTTATCAAGATGCCGATAAAGTTGAAGATGATGAAGTAAAAAATAGTGAATTAAAATCAGCTAGAACCGCTACAACGCAAGAACAAAAAGATATGGAAATAGCTTATAAAGTTGCTTCATTAACAAAATCAAATTGTGTAGTATATGTTAAAAACTCTGCAATGGTTGCAGTTGGTATGGGTATGACTTCAAGAGTAGATGCCGCAAAAGCGGCTTTACGAAAAGCTGAAGATTTGGGTCTTGATGTTACAGGTGCAGCATTGGCTAGTGAAGCATTTTTTCCTTTTAGAGATAGTATAGATGAAGCAAATAAAGCTGGAGTAAAATGCATAATTGAACCAGGTGGAAGCATAAGAGATGATGAAGTTATAGAAGCGGCAAATGAATTTGGAATGGCTTTATACTTTAGTGGCAAAAGACACTTTTTACATTAAGTTTTAAAAATGGAATTAAGCGATATAGTCAAACAAATTACTCCATCTGGTATGGATAATCTTATGATTAAAAATGATGAGTTTATAGAATTATTTAAACAAGGCAAGGCTGTATTGCTTGATATTCGTATGGATTTTGAAACAGCAGTTTGGAATCTTTCAATCGCAAAAAACATACCAGCACCACAAGTTCCAGATAGACTAGGTGAACTTCCAAAAGATAAACTAATAATAGTCGGTTGCCCTACTGTAAATCGCTCTATTACCGTAAGTGCTTACCTAAAAACACAAGGTTTTGATAGTAAGTTTCTAGGTGGGGGCTTAGTAGAATTGATGTCTGTATTAAAAGGCAGAAAAGCAAAAGATTTGCTAAGTTAAAATTATGGAATTTTCATCTAATCTTACACTGGAAATTTTAAATCAACCTTTTTTACTTGAAAAAAGAATAGAACTTTTATTTGCCATACAACAAGAAGGCTCTATAAATAAAGCCGCAAAAGCAGTACCTATGAGCTATAAAAGTGCTTGGGAAGCCGTGAATGCTATGAACAATCTTGCCCCTACTCCAATCGTACAAAAAGAAACAGGAGGAAAAGGTGGTGGTGGAACTATCCTTACAGAATATGGAAAAAATTTACTTGAAACTTATACTGTCTTAAAAAATGAACAAAAAAAGTTTTTAGAAACTTTAATGAAAACAACAGATCTTGACTCGGGAAATCTTAAAACAATAGGAAGGCTAGCTATGCAATTAAGTGCAGGAAACCAAATAGTAGGAACAATAGAAAAAATTGCATTAGGAAGAGTAAATGCAAATGTTTCTTTTGTGCCAAAAAGTGGTCATAAATTATTTGCTAATATTTCCAAAAACAGTGTCATAACTTTGGATTTAAAAGAAGGCGATGAAGTTATAGGTATATTTAAGTCAAGCGATGTACTTATAGCAACACAAGATAGTCTAAATTTAAGTGCAAGAAATAAAATCAACGGAACTATTAAAGAACTAATACACGGAGAAGTTAATTGTGAACTTTCAATAAATATTGGAAAAAATCAAATAATAACATCTGTAATCACAAATGATGCAGTAGAAGAATTAAATCTTGAAATTGGCAAAGATATAGTTGCTATTATAAAATCAAGCGACCTAATGATAGGAAAATAAAAAATCTAAATTTTTTCATTATATATTAAGAAACATAACGCTAAACTTTTATTTGTCGTTGTATATTTCAAAATACAGCGAAATAAAAAAAGGATTTTTATGTTAAAAAAACTAATAGTAGTAAGTTTGTTGTTAAGTGTTTCAGTATTTGCAGGAACTATAAAAATAGCAGTTGCAGGAAATGTCAGCTATGCAATCGATAATTTAAAAAAAGAATTTAATAAATCTTATCCAAATACAAAAGTACAAATCACGCTTGGAAGTAGCGGAAAATTAACCGCTCAAATAAAAAACGGTGCTCCATACGAACTTTTTATGTCTGCAAATATGAAATACCCAAATGCACTATATAAAGATAAAATCGCTATTACAAAACCTTTGATTTATGCACAAGGTTCTTTGGCATACTTAAGTATAAAAAAACAAGATTTTCAAAAAGGAATGGAGCTATTAAAAAATATCAAAATATCAAAAATAGCAGTAGCAAATCCAAAAACAGCACCTTATGGAAAGGCAACTGTAGAAGCTATGAAAAATGCAAAAGTTTATAGCGATGTTAAGAAAAAAATTGTTTATGCCGAATCTATTTCTCAAACAGTTTCTTATACCGTAACTGCTACTGATATTGGTTTTGTTGCAAAATCTTCACTTTATAGTCCAAAAATGAAAGAGTTTAAAAAAGGAATCAACTGGAGCGAAGTAAATCCAAAACTTTACACTCCAATAAATCAAGGCATAGTTATCTTAAAAAACTCAAAAAACAATGCTGAAATAAAAGCTTTTTATGATTTTATTTTAGGGGAAAAAGCCAAAAAAATATTTAAAGATTTTGGATACTTAGTGCTATGAGTAGATTTGTTGCGACTATAACAAAAATAGAAAACGAAGATCATATCAATATAGTAAGATTTGATTTTTTAGGTCAGCCTTTGAGCATGATGAGTTTAGATTTAAACGAAAATGTAAAAGTCGGAAAAGAAGTTGAGCTTACTGTAAAACCCTCACATATAGCCATAGCCAAAGAGTTTAGCGGAATAGTAAGCTATTCAAACCAAATAAAAGCAAAAATATCTTCTATCGACAATGGAAAACTTTTGAGTAGTGTTACGCTTGAAGTTGGAAAGTTTAGCTTAGAAAGTATTATCACATTAAGCTCATCATTAAAAATGAATTTAAAAGAAAATGATATGGTAACTATTTTTATAAAAGCTACGGAATTATCTATATTAAGAGTTTTATAGTGTTAGAAATTTTACAAAATATTGAGTTCGCACCTTTTTTATTATCTTTTAAATTAGCAGGTTTAACAACTTTGATTTTGTTTATCATAAGCTTGCCACTTGCTTGGTTCTTATCCCAAACTTCATCAAAATTTAAACCAGCACTTGAAGCGATAACCGCTTTGCCTATTGTTTTACCACCATCTGTTTTGGGATTTTATATACTGTACGCTTTATCTCAAAATTCTCCTGTTGGTGCATTTTTTGATGAGTATTTTGGCGTAAAGCTCGTGTTTAATTTTACCGGTCTTGTTGTTGCTAGTTGTTTTTATTCTATGCCATTTATGGTGCAACCATTACAAAGTGGTTTTGAAAATATAAATAAAAATATGCTTGAAGCTTCTTATGTAGCAGGAAAAGGCAAAATTCAGACTATCTTAAAAGTTGCTCTTCCAAATATAAAACCAGCCATAATGACTGCGATAATCGTAACATTTGCTCATACAGTTGGAGAGTTTGGCGTGGTTTTGATGGTAGGAGGAAGTATCCCAGATGAAACAAAAGTGGCATCTGTCGCCATATATGAAATGGTCGAGATTATGGACTATACATCAGCACATATCTATAGTGCTATTATGGTCATAATTAGTTTTTTGGTGTTGCTTAGTGTGTACATATTTAATCATAAGCAAAATAGGAAAATCGGTGGATTTAGTTAAGTAACTAAATATTAAGTTTAGTTAGGTTATAGTTTAGTTAAATAACTAAACATAGAAAAAGGTATAAAATGAAATTAAATGCAGGTGGTCTTAGCTCTTTAATAGTTGGAAGAGAAAAAGAGATACAAACACTAAAAACATACATAAATTTTGGTCAGCATACTGTTATAGTAGCTCCTAGAAGATATGGCAAAACAACACTTGCAAATAAAGTATTAGACGACCTAAAAGACGAATATTTAATCGTTAAGCTTGATATATTTGAAGCTACAAATATAGAAGAAATATGCGATTTGTATCTTAATGCTATATATAGTTCTATTGGTATTGTAAATTTTTTACATAAAGCAAAAGAATCTATTTTTAATCTACTAGATAATTTTAATTTATCTTATGAAGTAGAAGGGATAAAACTTGGATACGAAATATCAAAAGAACAAGATATAAATAAAAAAATACAAAAAACTTTTAACTTTGCAGATAAATTTGCACGATTAACCTCAAAAAAAATGATAGTATTTATAGATGAATTTGGGGATATAGAAAAATTTGGTCAAGATTTTATTAAAAAACTTCGCTCATATATGCAAACACATAAAAATACGATATATATATTTGCAGGTTCTCAAACATCTATAATAAATAATATATTTTTAAATAAAGAAAATGCATTTTTTAATTTTGCAAGTTTGATGAATATTGAAATGTTAGAATATGATAAAACAATAAACTTTCTTAAAAATCTCAAAATAGACAATAAAACTTTTAGTGATGATGCCATAGAACAATTATATACAAATACAAAATTTCATCCGTTTTATCTTATAAAAACAATACAAGAATCTTTTATAAAAGCTTTGCTTGATTCACAAGAAATAGTACAACTAAAACATATAGAATATGGAACAAAAAAAATATTAGATGACAATAACGCATATTTTGAATCAATATGGCAAAAAGTAAATCACAAAAAATATAAAGGCAGTATTTTTAAAGCATATTGTAAAAACAACAATGAGATAAAAAATCTAAAAATGAACAGCTCATACAAATCACAACTAACAAAAGAATTAAAAATGGAAAGTCTGCTTTCAAACGACTTGAAATCGACTGATCCGTTTTTGTGTATTTGGCTAAAAGGTTAAGATATAAATGATTAGGATTATTTTATATTTAGCATTTTTTGGATTGATTATATATTTAGCAATATGGCTAAAAAAAAGATACACTAGGCTAGAACCAAAACATAAAAAACAATTAATCTATTTTGTGTTTGGTTCTGCTTTTAGATTTTTAAAAACAAAATGGCATTGGATATTTATAACTATTTGGCAAGTTGTGAAAAGATTGATGAGGTAAGGATTATAAATGGAACTAGTTTATTTATGGGTTGAGAATTATAAAAATATTCAAAAACAAGGTTTTAATTTTTCGCCGAGGTTTGAGTGTGAGTATGATGAAGAGTCAAAAGAATTGACGATAGATAAAAAAGAACATGTAAGTATCTTTCCTAAAAATATAAATATTACTGCTATTGTTGGAGAAAATGGGAGTGGGAAGAGTAGTATAATTGAATTATTATATTCTGGCACTTCGCCTATAGGTTCATATTTTTATATATTTGATTTTGGTAAAGAATTAGCCATAAAAGGCTTAGAAATTAAAAATCAGCCAAGTGAAGTAGTTACAAATAATAAAATAAATAAAAATATATTTAAGGGTATTAAATCCATCAGGTTGGACACTGGAAAAATTGGAGAAAGCTTATTTTTAAAGCAAAGTAAACTATCTTTTATATATTTCAGTACATTTTTAGAATGGAATGAAAAGATAGATACTAAATGTATTATAGGAAATACAGATGCTGATAAATTTGATATTTCTAGTGCATATTTAATTAATTATTATTCAAAGCGTGAATATGAAATGGATAACTCTAAATATAATTTCACTTCATATCAAAATCAGTATCAGTTATTTAAAAATAAAAATATTCAAAATACTATTAATATGCTAAAGAAAAATGACATAAAGTTGCCAATAATTGTCCCTAAAAAACTTTATATTTCTATTGACCACACTTTAATAAGTAGGTTAATGTATATTGAAAAGCTAGAGTATAAATCTCAAGAATACATTAATAACAATACCCAATTTACATTGGATGGGTTGTCATTTATAGAAAAAATTAAACTTTCTTTATTAATCAACTTTTTAGATTACTCTTTAAATAGTAATTTTGAATACTCTGAATATCTTTTAGAGAAAATAAATATAGAAATACAGAAAGATATAAATAATGTCTTAGAGGCTTTTGTACAAGTTTTTAGTATCGAACACGATAAAGACCATATGCAAATCAATCCATTTATTGATGATTTTCGCAAAATGAATAAACTATTACAAGTGGTAGAAAGTTGGCATGACAAAATACAACATGAAACATTGATTTTAAGTTTTGATGATATTGATGATGCATTTGTTGAAAATTATCAAAAAATTACCCTTGTCGGATTAGATTTTTTTCATTTTGATTGGTTCCCAAATTTAAGTACTGGTCAAGAAAATTTATTATTTCAATTTTCAAATTTTTATAGTTTAAAGTTGAACAGATTTGCTAATCAAAAATTAAAAGAAAACATATATATTTATATTGATGAGGGCGAAAATACATTGCATCCTAATTGGCAAAAAAAGTATATTAGTTATTTATTGGAATTTTTTAATAAAAATTTTACACAAAAGGTTAATTTTATTTTTTCATCACACTCACCTTTTATTCTATCAGATTTACCAAAAGAAAATGTTATTTTTTTAGATAAATATGAAAAAAATGATGATAAAGTTAAAAATGGAAAACAAGAAATAGGAAATTGTAAAAATGTAACTAAAGAAACTAAAATAGAAACTTTCGGAGCAAATATACATACTCTTTTATCTGATGGGTTTTTTATGAAAGACGGGCTTATGGGTGAGTTTGCGAAAAGTAAAATAAATAAAATTATTGAATTTCATAAAGAAGTAGAAAAAAACAAAAAAGATAAAAATAAACTTGAAGAGTTAAAAAAAGAATATGAAGATAAAGAAAATAATAATGCTAATAAAAAAGAGCTTTTTGAACATGTGCAAAAAATTATAGGTGAAGATTATTTAAAACAAGTTATAAAAAATCATATTGTTGAAATAGAAAAACTTTTATATAAAGATGAGTATATTGATAATGAAATAAATAGAACAAGAAAAGAACTTGAAAGATTAGAGGCATTAAAAGATGCTACAAATTAAATATAATTCTAATTTTAAAGATGCTTATTATAATGAAATAGCCAATAGCAAGGCTTTTAAGTTTAATGGTTTAACTTTTGAAGAGTATTATAATAAGTATTTTAAAAGCAAATTACATTATTCTCTAAAAGATATACTGTGCGGTAATTTTGAAAAGCTAACCGAAATAAAAAACTTTCATGGTATAAAATATAAAAAAGATAATAGTGTAAAAGGCTTATTTAATTACGATAAAGTAAACTCTCAAAAAGTAAAAGTTTTAATATCAAAACTACAACCAAAAATATCTAAATTTGTAGAAGAAAACATTGAAGTTCATACTTGTTATTTCTGTAATATTGATTTTATAAATAAGTTTAAAAACTCAAAGAGCGAAACTAAAAATGCTTTTACCTTAGACCACTTTTTAGATAAAGCAACTTATCCATTTTTAGCACTTAGTTTATATAATTTAGTTCCATCATGTTCTACATGTAACTCTAAAGTAAAAAGAACTAATGAATTAAAAGGATTGTCACCTACAAGTGAAAAATTTAATTTTGATGAAAAAGTAAAATTTAAAACATTTATGAATAATAAAAATCTACATGTAGAAAAAAGTGAAGATTTCGAACTTTTATTAAAAGAAGATTTTTCAAATGATTATGATAATTATATAAAAGTTTTAGAATTAGATAATAGATATAAATATCATAAAGATAAAGTTATAGAAATGATAAATAAAAGGCGAGATTATCCAGATAGCAGAATAAAAGAGTTGTCAAAAATAACAAAAAAAACAGAAGAAGAAGTTAAGCAAGATTTATTTGGTATTTATTTAAAAGAAGACCTACACAAACAACCATTAAGTAAACTTATAAAAGATATTTCAGAAGAATTGGATTTAATATGATAAAAAAACATTACAAATTGCAATACTTTTTAATCAAATCATATTTTAATGCTAGAATATTAAAAAACTATGGAGCAAATTAAAATGGATGAAATACTATTATATAAAACTGCAAATCAAGATATAAAACTTGAAGTTCTAGTACAAGATGAAACTATATGGTTAAATCAAAAACAACTATGTGAATTATTTGGTAGTTCAAAACAAAATATTGGGCAGCATTTTAAAAATATATTTAACGAAAATGAACTTGATGAAAATTCAGCTGTAAAGGATTTCTTTACAACTGCAACAGATGGCAAAAAATACAAAACAATACATTATAATTTGGATGCCATAATTTCCATAGGCTACAGAGTAAATAGCTCAAAAGCTACACAATTTCGCATATGGGCTACAAATATTTTAAAAGAATATATCATCAAAGGTTTTGCCATGGATGATGAGAGACTTAAAAATCCAAATCAACCTTTTGGAAAAGATTATTTTGATGAACAACTAGAACGAATAAGAGATATAAGGACTAGTGAAAGGCGATTTTATCAGAAAATCACAGATATTTATGCACAATGTAGTGCTGATTATGATAGTACAAATAAAGAAACTAAAAAGTTTTATGCAACAGTTCAAAACAAACTTCACTACGCCATGGTGGGACATACTGCTTCTGAAATAATACACAAAAGAGCCAATAGCCAAAAGCAAAATATGGGACTAACCTCTTGGAAAAATGCACCAAATGGCAAAATACGAAAGACTGATGTAACTATCGCAAAAAATTATCTTGATTCTGATGAGCTAGATATGTATAGCAGACTTGTAGAGATGTATTTGGTATTTGCGGAATTTCAAGCAAAAAGTAAAAATATTATGTATCAAAAAGACTGGATAGAAAAACTAAATGGCTTTTTAACTTTAAATGGTAAAGAGATTTTAAACAACAACGGAACTATTACAGCTAAATTGGCAAAAGAATTAGCTTATGATGAGTTTGATAAATTCAATGAGATTCAAGACAAATTATATATAAGTGATTTTGATAAATTGATTAAGGGATTATAAAAAAATAAACAATGATAAAAATAAACATAAACAAAAAACTACACGGTGCAAGCGGACAGATGGATTTGGATATAAATCTTGATATAAAAGAAAATGATTTTGTAGCATTAGCAGGACAAAGCGGTAGTGGTAAAACTACGCTACTTAGAATACTTGCAGGTCTCGAAGAGGCAAGTGGAGAGATAAAAATAGGCGATAAAATTTGGCTTGATAAAAAGACTATCGTAGCACCTCAAAAAAGAGAGATAGGTTTTGTCTTTCAAGATTATGCACTGTTTCCAAATATGAGTGTAATAGACAATCTTCTTTTTGTAAAAAAAGATAATGAGCTGGCAAATCATCTTTTAAATATTACAGAATTAAGCGAACTAAAAAATAGACTTCCAAACACTTTAAGCGGTGGACAAAAACAAAGAGTTAGTCTTTGTCGTGCTTTGATGAATCGTCCAAAATTGCTTTTGATGGATGAACCACTATCTGCTCTTGATCCAAGTATGAGGATGAAACTGCAAAATGAAATTTTAACTTTACATAAAGAGTTTGGCACAACAACCATAATGGTAAGCCACGACCCAAGCGAGATTTATAGACTTAGCAATCGTGTTGTTGTGTTAAATCACGGACAAATCACAAATGATGGATTTGCTAAAGATGTACTTTTACGAACAACAGGAAGCCAAAAATTTTCTTTTGAAGGGGAAATTTTAGACATTATGAAAGTTGATGTTATTTATATAGCTATTATTTCAATAGGTCAGCAATTAGTTGAAATAGTTGTAAGTAAAAATGAAGCAAACAATCTAAAAGTCGGAGATATAGTGAGTGTCAGCACTAAAGCATTTTCGCCGATAGTAAACAAACAACTTAAAAGAGATATTAAAAAATGAGTGAAAACAAAAACTTTGTAAAAGCTTTTTTTGGTGGCGGTGCTATAGGTGCATTGGGTGGACTTATAGGTCTTGGTGGTGCAGAATTTAGACTACCTATGTTGATAAGTATGTTTAATTTTACAGCTTTAAAAGCCGTGATTTTAAACAAGGCTATGAGTTTAATAGTTGTAGCTTTTGCGTTACCTTTTAGGCTTGACACTATTTCTGTTTCTACTCTTATGGATAATTCAAACATCATAATAACAATGCTTTTAGGAAGTATTATCGGTGCTTGGTTTGGTGCTGGATGGGCTATAAAATTTAAAAGTCATACTTTGTATAAAGTCATTTCTTTTTTATTGTTGGCTATTTGTATTATTTTATTTTTTGGACACGACATAAGCAGTCAGACTGTATTATTTGATAATATTATTCTTAATGTTTTAGCAGGTATTTTATCTGGAATTGCTATAGGTATAGTTGCGGCACTTTTGGGTGTAGCAGGTGGTGAGCTTTATATACCTACTATTATTTTGCTTTTTGGGGTTGATATTAAACTGGCGGGCAGTTTGTCTTTGGTAATCAGTTTGCCTACTATGTTAGTCGCATTTTTTAGATATAGCAAAGATCAAAGTTTTGAAGTTATTTATAGTCTAAAATCTTTTATTGTTGTTATGGGTATTGGTTCGATTATCTGGGCTTTTGTGGGAAGTAGGCTTTTAGGTGTCGTGTCAAGTGAGGTTTTGATACCGTTTTTGTGTTTTATTTTGCTAATCGCAGCATACAAAACATACAATCATAAATAAGGAAAAAAAAATTGAAAAAAAATATTTTAATAATCTTATTGCTTGCAATAGCTATATCAAATCTTCAAGCTGACGACTTAAAAATAGCCGTAGCAGCAGGATATAAAAAACCGCTTTTAAAAATCATAAAAATATACAACAAAGAAAATAAAGCTGACATAAGCGGAATATTTGGAAATATGAAACAAATTTTAACTCAAGCAAAAAGAACAAATATTGATATAATAGTTGGGGATAAAAACTATTTATCTAAAAAAAGCAAACTGACTTTTGAAAAATATCAGGAAATAGGAAAAGGCAAATTAGTGTTAGTTTTTTCAAAAAAAATAAAAATTGATGATTTTAGACAAATAACTAACTCAAACATAAAAAAAATCGCTATGCCTCAACCGAAAAAAACTATTTATGGGTCATCAGGAATGGCTTTTTTAAAGAATAGCAATCTATATGACAAGATAAAAGATAAACTTTATATCGTAACAACCCCTCTGCAAGTAGCAACATATCTAGTTGCAAATGAAGTAGATATAGGAATCATAAACTTAACAACAGCATTGGCAAATAAAAAAAACATAGGCGGATATATAAAAATTCCACAAAAATATTATCCTGATATATCAATAATAGCTGGAGTTTTGCCAGAATGCGAAAAAAACAAAGAGTGTCAAAAATTTATGAATTTTTTAAGTTCTAAAATTTCTAAAGATATTTTTAATCAGTATGGACTGTAAATGAATATTGAATTTAGCGAAATAATTCATCCTCTTATCTTGAGCTTTAAGACAGTTGGAGTTAGTGCGATTTTATTTTTAATTTTTGGTATTCCGTTGGCTTATCTTTTATCGAAGAAAAAATTAAAATTTAAGTGGCTTTATGAAGCGATAGTCACTATGCCTTTGATTTTTCCACCTATTGCAGTTGGTTTCTTTTTGCTTTTGTTGCTAGGTAGAGATAGTTTTATTGGCGGTTTTTTTAATACTCTTGATATAAGTTTCGTGTTTTCATTTTATGGGCTTGTGTTAGCAGGATTTATTTCAGGACTTCCCTTGATGGTGAAGCCTTTGCAGTCAGCAATTGAGCAATTTCCACAAGAGATAAAAGAAGCTTCATATGTAAGCGGTAAAAGCCAATTTAAAACTTTGATTTTTATAGTTTTGCCATTTGTGAAAAAAAGCTTAATAGCAGCACTTTTAATAGCATCTGCAAGAGCTTTGGGGGAAGTTGGAATTACCATGATGTTGGGTGGAAATATTATTGGAAAAACAGATACAATATCGCTTGCAATTTTCAATGCAGTTTTTGACGGGGAATACGAACTAGCGATGATATTTAGCTCAATTTTGGTAGCTATATCATTGGTACTTTTTATTTCACTTCATTTTTTACAGAAAAAAGAAAAATTTATTTAAAAGGAAAAAAGAAAAATGTTTGGTTTAAACGATAGTGAATTATTAGAATACATAAAAGAAGATGTTGCTTATTTTGATTTGACAACATATATCCAAGACAGTAGTGATAAAAATGCAAAAATGGATGTTTACACAAGAGAAGATATTATCGTATCTTGTTCAGAAGAAGCTGCAAGAATAGCAGAGCTTATAGGGTGTAAGGTTGATTTTGTTGTTCCTTCAAAACAAAAATTAAAAGCAGGTGAGATTATCTTGTCTTTTAGTGGAGGCTATGAAAAAGTTCATCAAGCATGGAGGTCTTCACAAGTAATAATGGAATACAGCTGTAAAATAGCGACTTTTGCTTATGAAATGAAACAACAAATTCAAGAAGTAAACGATCATTGTGAGTTGCTAACGACTAGAAAAACTTTTCCTCTTTCTAAGAAATTTTGTATAAAATCAATAATGGCAGGCGGAGCAATGCCTCATAGACTTGGGCTTAGTGAAACAATCTTATTTTTTCCACATCACAGATCTATATATGAAAATGATGACGCTTTTTATAAAGCAATTAGTGGATTTAAAACAAAAACACCTGAAAAAAGAATAGTCATAGAATCTGATAATTTTGAAGATTCAAAAGCTTTAATGTCACACGGTGCGGATGTTTTACAAATGGATAAAGTAGAAATTTCTTTACTTAATAAAATAATCGATTATAAAAATAAAAACTTTCCTCACATAAAGATTTTGGCAGCAGGTGGAATAAACAAAAAAAATGCAAAAGAATTTGCCTCAACTGGCGTCGATGGAATAGTTACAAGTGGTGTTTATGGTTGCGGTATGGCAAATATTGGTACTAGAATTGAGATTGAGAAATAGAATAATATAGATTTATCTAACACTTAGATATAATATAAAAATTTTACAAAAGGTATATTTATATGTGCGGAATAGTTGGATATATAGGAAAACAAAATACAAAAGAGATTTTAATAAATGGTTTAAAAGAATTAGAATATAGAGGTTATGACAGTGCTGGTATCGCTGTGCTTCAAGATAATAAGTTAGACACATTTAAAGCAACTGGTAAAATAAAAAATCTTGAGGAAAAACTAAGTAATTCAACACTTAATACGCAACAACTAATGCCAAATATCGGTATAGGTCACACTAGATGGGCAACACATGGAAAACCAACAGAATTAAATGCTCATCCGCATTTAGGAGAGTATTCTTGTGTTGTGCATAATGGTATTATAGAAAATTATAAAGACTTAAAAGAAGAATTGGAAAATGTTGGATATAAATTTGTATCACAAACAGATACAGAAATCATTGTTCATCTTTTTGAGTTTTATTTTGACAAAAACAATAATGCAAAAAAAGCTTTTATACAAACAATCAAAAGACTTGAAGGTGCTTATTCGATTTTACTTATTACAAAAAAAGAACCAAATAAAATATTTTTTATAAAGCATGGTTCACCACTTGCTATTGCGAAAGGCAATAACGATGGTGAAGTTTTATTTGCAAGTAGTGATGCACCTTTAATTGGTTTGGCAAACGATGTTGTTTATCTTGATGATGATATATGTGGAATAGCTGATGAAAATGGTATAGATTTTTTTAATGCTATAGATTCAAAACCACTAACTCCAACTTTTGAAACTCTTCCAAATTCAAAACAATCTGCTCAAAAAAATGGTCATAGATTTTTTATGGAAAAAGAAATATACGAGCAAAGTGATGTTGTTGTTGAATCTATGCTTGGCAGAGTCAATGATGAAAATATCTTATTTGACGAAATAGACAAAGGTATAACTGATAATATAAATGAAATTAAAATTTGTGCTTGTGGCACAAGCTATCATGCAGGATTAACAGCTAGCTATTTATTTGAAAGATTGAGCAAAATAAGATGTAGTATCGAAATAGCAAGTGAATTTAGATATAAAGAACCGCTTTTAACAAAAGATACATTGTTTGTAGCTATTAGTCAAAGCGGTGAAACAGCGGACACACTAGAAGCTTTAAAAATGGCAAAAAATGCAGGGCTTAAAACTTTAGTAGTGTGCAATGTTGATAATAGTTCTATGACAAGAATTGCTGATTTTACAATATTAACTCGTGCAGGAATTGAAAAAGGAGTTGCTAGTACAAAGGCATTTTCAACACAAACTGTTGTTTTATGGATGATGGCTCTATATTTTGCAAAACAAAAAAATGTTATCTCTAATGATGTTTTGAAAAAAGAAATTTTAACATTAAAAAAAGTTCCAGATTCATTAAAAGTAGAAAATAAAATACACGAAAAATGTGTAAGACTTAGCAAAAGATATTTACATGGTCATGGATTTTTCTTTATTGGTCGTGATGTATTTTTTCCACTTGCTTTAGAAGGTGCATTAAAATTAAAAGAGATAAGTTATTTGCATGCAGAAGGTTATCCTGCGGGCGAAATGAAACATGGACCTATCGCACTAGCAGATCCCGAACTTTTTACAATAGCACTTATGCCACAACATTTACATTATGAAAAAATCAAATCAAATGTTGAAGAATTAAGTGCAAGAGATAGTACTATCTGTGCGATATCTCCGCTTGATTTTGAACTTGCAGATGATTTTATAAAAACAAAAAAAACAGATCATTATATGTTAGAATTTTTTGAAATGTTAATAGCACTTCAATTGTTATCTATGGAAATTTCTATTAGACTTGGAAATGATGTAGATATGCCTAGGAATTTGGCAAAGAGTGTAACGGTTGAGTAGCCATTTATCATATTCTTGTATTAAGAAATTATCACCTCTTGACAAATCGTACGATATTAAGTACACTATAGAAAATTAATAAAAGGGTTGCTATGACAAAAATTATGTCAGTAAGTCAAGTTAGAGCAGATATTTACAATGTAATGGATGAAACTGCACAAACACATGAGCCAATACTAATCACAGGAAAAAGAAATAATGTTGTAATGGTTTCACAAGAAGATTGGAATGCAATAGAAGAAACATTATATTTAAATAGTATTCCAAATATGGCATCTTCAATACAAGATTCAATGGAAGCAAGCGATAGTGAATTTAGTAAAAATATTGAATGGTAGAATATAAAATACTCTACAGTAAATTAGCATTAAAAGATGCTAAAAAGTTATCAAGTGCTAATTTAGCGATAAAAGCTAAAGAATTAATTGAAATAATTAGAAGAAATCCATTACAAAATCCACCACCTTACGAGAAATTAGTGGGCAATTTAAATGGTTCATATTCAAGAAGAATAAATATTAAACATAGAATAGTTTATGAAGTAAGAGAAATAGATAAAGTGATTAGAATATCTAGGATGTGGTCACATTATGGGGAATAAGATAACAAATCAGACAAATTTTTTTAGAATATTTTGATTTAATTTTGAACCAATAAAAGAAAAATTATAACTCTTTGCACCTTTATCATGATTATATTGTTGAAACTATACTAAAAACAAATAGGCGATAATTTTACCGCCTATTCTTAATTAGTATTTATTCATCAATACAGATTTCACCTTTTAGCATATTCTGTATAGTTCTAAAAGCAACTATCAAAATTACCAAAGTCGTAACTGTGATAAATAAAAATGCAAAATATTTATACAGCACAATAGAAGTTACTTTATATGCTAGCATTGAAGCGATTGAAACAGCTGCTAATGGGAATGTAAATGCCCACCAAGAGATAAAAAATTTTAAACCTATAAAATTTTTGTACATAAAAAACAAAAGAAATGTAAAAAATAAAGCCAAATTGTAAAGCATAATTGCAAAAACATCAAGTTCTCCACCGAACATTTTAACATAAGCAATAAAACCAATAGCAGGTGGAGCTATAAATATAAATAGAGTAGGAACAAACTTGCCTGCTAACTGATGATGAAATATAATTCTATTTATTAAAATTGATGTTAATACTACCCATAAAAACATTCCAACCGAAAAATAGTACATTAAAAAATTTGTATCGATCATTCCAGCACCTGCAACAGGAACAAGAACATTACCTACTATAGGAATAAACCAAGCAGGATTTGAATGATTTAATTCTAAATTTCTATTTATCCAAAAACTAATTGTATAAAAAGTAAAAAATGTTTGCAACGCTGTTCCGATTACAAAAGAATAAAATGCGATAGTATGATTTATTGGATGATATACAATTGCAACAAGCAAAAAGGATATCGCAATTGCCGCAAAAAAGTTTATTCTAACTGGATGTTTAAATTCTTTTTTAACTTCATCTGTATAAGTGAATATTTTTATAATATAAATAAATCCAATTATAATAAATACAACCGTATCTAACATAGCAAATGCATTTCCATATATACCACTAATTCCAAAAATATCATGAGCCTTTTGAAATACTATTGCAAGCCCTGAAAGTCCCATAACTATAGCAAACATCATAACTGGGAAAAATTTTAAACGATTTATCTCTACAACTTTGCACTCTTCTTTTTGTTTTTCCATTTTATATCTCCTCCAAACTCATTACTGAGTCGATTATGCAAGATATTCTATCCGGAATATCCTCACCTTTCATTTTCATAAAATCAGATTGAATTTTATAAACCACTTTTTTATTAAGCTTAAAAGTAAACTCCAAATATCCTGCATAAAGTTTTGACCTTTTTGTTTTTTTACCTGGATCTTTTTTATCATTTTCATAAATAAGAACATCAATGATTAAGCTACCATTTTTAGCAATTTTGCTTTTTAATTTATGATTGTTAAATTTTTCAATAATGTCTTTTTCAACAACATCAACATCTACATAATTAAACATTTTTGTTTCCATATGTTTTGCTTTTTCTGCAAATATTTCTAACTTATAATCTTCACTAGCTAAAACTTGATGCAATTCTTTAATCAATTTTGGCTTTAAAACCTTTTCAAATGTTATTGTTTTTTTATGACAATCAAGTCTTGCAGTTTTTGCACTTTTAGGAACCTTATTTATTTGTTTATAAATTTCATTTCCTATTGCTAATGCAAGCAATAAAACTACTAATAAACCAATTTTATTTTTAAACACTTTGCATTACTTGTTTGCTATTGATTTTGCCCAATCTTCCATTAGGTCATTTAATTGTTCTTTTGGTGCTTCTAAAAATTCTATAATAAAAGAATCTTCCAATTCTGCAACACCAATACTTCTTGGACGAGCTGCTAAAATTTTCGTACTTGGAAGTGCAGGACCAAAACAAAAAAGAAGATTTTGAGCATCTTTTATAGTAGGATTTATTTCACCGCCTAATGCACTTGTATGTTCATAATGATTAAAAATAGCAATATATTTTGCAACTTTATGTGCATCAATTAATGATTTTAAATATATTATTATTTCATTCACATTCTTGTACTCTGTTTCCTTTTTCATTATTTCTAATGTATATACTGGATATTTTTCCATATAAATTGTTTTTTTCATCTTGTTCTCCTGTTTTTTTAATTTTGCAAATATTATCATTAATTAAATTAAACTTGTCTTTATTATTAATAATAATTATCAATATAATGAAAATGATTAAGGTAAATTTTGTTACAATTTCGTACTTTTTGCATAGCAATTAGTTCATAGTTTTATTTTAAATTTTGATTTTTAGTCTTTATCGACTAAAAACAAAGCTGACAAACAACAGTTTTGAGAGGATTTAGCAAAAAAATTCCTCTAAAAATGGACAACAAAAATATGGAAAACGATATAAAGATTAAATAATTTTAAAAGTTTACTCTTTATTGGAAAACAAAAGAATGGAAAACAAAAATGGAAAACAAAAACACACACTACCTTTTTACAAGTGAAGTAGTAAGCCCAGGTCACCCAGATAAATGTGCAGATATTATTTCTGACAGTATAGTTGATAAATTACTTATAGGAGATAGCAAATCAAGAGTTGCTAGCGAAGTGTTTGTAGCAGGTCGTCATGTTGTTATAGGTGGAGAAGTTACTTCTAAAACTAACTTAACTACAGAAGAATATAAAAAAATAGCACACGATGCTTTGGTAAAGATAGGATACAACGGAAATCCTTATTTTTCAAAACAAGAATGTCTTCATCCAGAAGAAGTTGATGTGCAAGTACTTTTAAATAGACAAAGTCCTGATATCAATCAAGGTGTAGATCAAGAAGATGGCGAAACAGGTGCTGGAGATCAAGGTATTATGTTTGGTTATGCAGATTGCGAAACTAAGAATTATATGCCAAGTGCGATTACATATGCAAGAATGCTAATGGAAAAAGTATATAATTATGCTTTGGAAAATCCACAAGAATTAGGTGTCGATATAAAAACTCAAGTAACTATGGATTATGGATGTAAAAAAAATTTTGAAAATAGCAAACCTCAAAAAATAGACACTATAGTAGTATCTGCTCCTTGCGTATCAAGTATGGATATAGAAACTGTAAGAGAATTGATACATAAACTTATAGATGAAACTGGATTGCCAACAAATTTATACGACAAAGATAACTGTATAATTCACATAAATCCAACAGGAAAATATATTTCGCATAGTCCATTACACGATAGTGGATTGACTGGAAGAAAATTGATAGTTGATAGTTTTGGTGGTTATTCTCCAATAGGTGGCGGTGCTCAAAGCTCTAAGGATTATACAAAAGTTGATAGAAGTGGTTTGTATGCAGCTAGATATGTAGCTAAACATATCGTTGCTGCTGGTTTAGCTACAAAATGTGTAGTTCAAATATCTTATGCGATTGGTATAGCAAGACCTACATCAGTAGCGGTTGATACTTATGGTACAGTTATCGAAGGATTAAACGATGACATTTTATCAACATTTGTAATGAATAACTTTCCACTTACTCCAAATTGGATTACAAATAAATTTAATCTTGACAAACCTAATCAAAACACTTTCCTTTATGCTGATGTTGCTGCTCGTGGTCAAGTTGGACAACCAGAATATCCATGGGAACAATTAGATCAACTTGAAATATTTAAAGAATTAAGATAAAATACCTTAAAAAATAAATATTAGAAGTACAGATATTAAAAAATTCTACCGTTACAATTAAAATGTTTCGGTAGAATTTAGTTTAAAACTCAACAATCAATATTTACAACTAAACTATTTTATAAGGATTTATTATGGATTTGAGACATTTTTTTAATAAAATAAAATCAGAAATTTTACAAAAACAAGAAGAACAAAAAAAAGACCCAAAAATTTTAGAAACAAAAAGTCACTGGATAAAATGTCCATCTTGCGACTCGATGATGTTTTTTAAAGAAGTTGAAAACTTAAATCATGTTTGTCCTAAATGTAATTTTCATATGAGAATTGGAGCAAATAGAAGAATAGAACTTATTGCTGATGCAGGTAGTTTTGTTGAATTTGATGGAGATTTGCATCCAACAGATCCTTTAGAATTTGTAGATAAAAAATCTTATCAAAAAAGACTAGAAGAAGCTTTGCATAAAACTGGCAGAACTTCATCAATAGTTAGCGGAGAATGTACTATTGATAATATTGCTGTTCAGCTAGTTGTATTTGATTTTGCATTTTTAGGCGGAAGTTTAGGCTCTGTTGAAGGTGAAAAAATTGTACGAGCTTGCAATAGAGCATTGGAAAAAAATCAAGGCGTTATCATAGTAAGTGCAAGTGGTGGAGCTAGAATGCAAGAGAGTACATTTAGTTTAATGCAAATGGCTAAAACTTCTGCAGCTTTACGAAAACTAGACAATGCAGGACTTCCTTTTATATCAATTTTAACAGACCCTACTTTTGGTGGAGTAAGTGCTAGTTTTGCATTTTTAGGCGATATCATTATGGCAGAACCAGGAGCTTTGATAGGATTTGCAGGTGCTAGAGTTATAAAACAAACGATAGGAAAAGATTTGCCAGATGGATTTCAAAAGGCAGAATTTTTACTAGAACATGGAAGCATTGATATGGTAACTGACAGAAATGAGATGAAAAAAACTCTACATGATTTATTAAAAATGTTTTATAGAGATGTTGCCTAATAAAATATACGCTCTTTGTGATTTTGAATTATTAGAAAAATTTAATTTTTCATTATCACAATATATTAAACATATTCAAAAGTATAATGTTGTCTATATTCAATATCGTGACAAAATAAATTCTTTAGAAATTCAAAAGAAAAATTTGCTTTTTTTAAAACAAAATACAACTATTCCAATTATTATAAACGATAAACTTGAACTACTAAAATATGCCGATGGCTTACATTTAGGTCAAGAAGATATAGATAAAATCTTAAATAAAAATAAAGAATTAACTTTTAATTTTTTAAAAACAAAATACCCTGATAAAATTTTTGGACTTTCCACTCATAATGAACTAGAAATATTAGAAGCTAATAATTTTGATTTGGATTATATTGGACTTGGAGCTTATAGAAATACAAGTACAAAAGATGTTTCAAATATATTAGGCGATAAAATTTCATATTTAGCAAAAATGTCCAAACACAAAGTTGGAGCTATTGGTGGTGTAAAAGTTTATGATAATATTTCAAATATCGCATTTAATGTTGTTGGAAGCTGGTTGTTAAAATAAAATGAAAATAAATATATATCAAATAGCAAAAAAGACTAACGACAATTATGAACCACTTGTAAAAGATTTTATTAAAATGTCTAGCAAATATGCAAAAGTAGAAATTCATAATCTTTTTAATAAACAAATAGCAAAAGCACAAACTATCGGAGAAAGAGAAGCTCAAAAATCATATAGTGAAGTATTTGTTCCTAAGTTAAGTGGCTTCAATATTGCTCTTGATGTTTTGGGAAAAAAACTTGATAGTTTTGATTTTAGCAAAATGATTGAAGATAAAACAACAATTAACTTTTTTATAGGTGGGGCATTTGGCTTTGAAAAACAATTTTTAAATCAATGTGATAAAATAATAAGTCTTAGCGACTTAACATATGCCCATAAAGTGGCAAACATCGTTTTGCTTGAGCAAATTTTTAGAGGACTTTGTATATCAAATAATCATCCTTATCACAAAAATTAAAATTAAAGTAAAAATTTGATAAAATACTTGCGAAAATATAATATTAGGAAAAAAATTGGCTTCAAATAGACAAATAAAAGATTTAGAAGATGCTTTAATAAAAAGACAAGAGATTATAGAGAGTAATATAGAAGATAGTAAAGATAATATTCAAAAATTAAAAGATATGGACTGCAATGATGATTTAGATTTTGCAGAAGCTAGTAGCGACAGCTTTACATCAGAAATTATAGCTGTTCAGCAATCTGCTGAATTAACAGAAATTAGAATAGCCCTTAAAGCAATAAAAAGTGGGACTTATGGTGTATGTCAAATGTGTGATGAAGATATTGCAATAGGAAGATTAAAAGCAAAGCCATTTGCTGCTTATTGTACTCCTTGTAGAGAAATATACGAAGAGAACAATAAATAAAAACAATAAAGGATAAATCATGGGTCTAAAAAGTTATATAGTAGCATCTGTTATATTGCTATTTGCTATTGGTGTATATGTATTTAATATTGAGCCAAATGATTATACGCTACAAGTACTTGATCAAACTTTAACATTGCCAATTGCACTTTGGATTATAATTCCTGCTATGTCCTTATTCGTAGCCACTTTAGTGCATATGTTTTATTATGGATTTAAAAATTTTTTAACAAACAAAAGTATTCAAAGAGATAATGAAAATTTAATATTGCTAATAAATAAAAGACTTTTAAATGAAAATTTTACAAAGATATTTAAAAGTAATGATTCTAAAGAAGCAGGAGATATTTTATCTCAACTTGAAATAAAAATTAAAGATACTAATTTTAGTACGCCGAATAAAAAAATAAATGAAACTGCTAGTCATATTATCAATATCAATGCAGGGAAATATGTTTCTACTAGAGATCTTAAACTTTCAAGCGATAATTCTTTTATGCAAAAAAATCTTAAAAACAAAATTGATATTGATGATAATTTTGCTTTAGATGTTGTAAAGCAAAAAAACTCATATTCACAAGATGTGATAAAATACGCTTTTATTAAAGTTGCAAAAAATAAATCAATGACAACAATTAAAAAAGTTTTAGAAAATATTGATTTAGATGTTGAAATGCTAAAAGCACTTGTAAAAAAAGATAGTCAAGAAAATAATGATTTTTCTTTAGATAATAGTATGCTTTTAAAACTTATTAAAAAGACTGATATTACAAATCAAGACTTAATACAAATCGCAAAAAAATACAAAAAATCTATTTCTCCAGAAAGATTAATAAAATTATTTGAAGATCTTGTTGCATATGATGAAAAATTTACAGAAAGTTATCTTTATGTATTGGCTGAATATGAGATGATTGACAATATGAGAGAAGCATTAACAAGTACTCAAAAAAATGAATTTACAATTTATAAAGCATATCTAGATCTTAGAGATGCTGGTAAGCATTATCCTTTAGATACTTTTCTTTAATTTAAAGTTGTAGATGATAAAAAAACTAGACTTTTCCAAACCTCTAGTGGTACTTGCACCACTAGCGGGATATACCGACTTACCTTTTCGTTCTGTTGTTAAAAATTTTGGTGTAGATTTAACCATAAGTGAGATGATAAGCTCAAATGCTTTAGCTTACAATTCTGAAAAAACTTTTAAAATGATTCAAAAAGCACCAAATGAAGATCCATATATTGTACAATTATCTGGAAATAAACCTGAGATTATAAAATTAGCAGTAGAAAAATTAAATGAGATTGATGGAATTGATGGGATTGATTTAAATTGTGGTTGTCCTGCTCCTAAGGTTTTTAACCATGGTAGTGGTTCAAATCTTTTGGGAGATTTGCCAAGACTCAAAGAAATTTTATCTACAATTAAAAAATATTCAAATAAGCAATACACAACTGCAAAAATTAGAATTGGTATTGATGAAAAAATTCCAGCTGATATAGCAAAAGTTATAGAAGATTGTGGTGCGGATATGATATCTGTTCATGGACGAACAAAAAAAGGTGCATATAAAGCACCAGTAGATTATGATTCAATTAAAATCATAAAAGAAACAGTTAAGATTCCAGTTATTGCAAATGGAGATATTACAAGCTATGAAAAAGCCAAAAAAGTATTAGAATATACAGGGGCAAATGGCGTAATGATAGGAAGAGGCGCGATAGGAAAACCATGGATTTTTTATCAAATTGCAAATGAAAATGCACAAATTTCAGATACGATAAAAAAACAAATTATTTTAGAACATTTTGATGCAATGATAAAACACTATAAAGAATACGGTGTAGTAATGTTTAGAAAACATCTACACACTTATTCAAAAGGCTATGAAAAAGCAAATGACTTTAGACAACAAGTTAATACAATAACTGATGTTAAGTTTATGAGAGATTTAATAAATAATTTTTTTTAATATTTTAGCTCTCAGTTAAAATAGATATTTTACCATCATTTAAAAGCTCTATATATAATTCTTTTTTGCCTTTAAATTTATAGTATTTTGCTTTATAATCTTCATCCATAATTATTTTAAATAACAATTTATTCTGACCATTTGCATATGGACTTATATTTATATTTGAAAGATATATATATTTATTTTTTGTTCTTTTAAATATTCTTGCTTTTCTTTGACTAAATTTTTCTAAATTCAGTCCTTTTTCTTTTTTAAAATCTTTAGCATAAAAAGATAAATATTTTTTCAAATTACCTTTTTGCCAAGCATTTTTCCAAATAAAAACTTGTGATAAAATATTACTTATATCTCTTTTTGTAATAACTGGCAATTTATTTTCATTTAGAATAATAATAGTTTTTTTGTAATTAAATTTAGAATTTAATATTTTAAGTTTTTCATTATCTAAAGCAACACACCCTTTTGTAAAGTTGTCTCTTTTTTTATCAATCGGCAAACCATGTATCCATATTCCAGAACCACTTTTTTTCTTTACTCTATCATAAAGATTTGGATACGAGGTTACAAGTGCTAACGGTCCATAAAAAGAATCAATTTTCGTAAGTCTTTGCGTAAGCTTATAGACACCAGAAGGAGTTTTCAAATCCCCTTCTCTTTGCTTATCTCCATTAGCTTCACCAATAAATACAGTAGATGAGAAATTTTTTATAAAATTATCTTTCTCTTTCTTGTATAAAACTATCTCTTTTTGATTTTTATTACAAACAAGAACTGAATTTATTGATTCATAATAACCATATTTTACATCTTTATTTTTTAAATAATTATCCCAGTAACTTTTTGTTTGAATAATTTCATCAAATTTATCCTTAACAGCATTAATACCATGCGACCTATAAAGATCCACAAAATTTGCAAATACAAAAGAATTTAACACAATCAAACCAACTAATAACTTCATAAATATCCCGATATTTTAAGATTTATAATTGTATAATAAAAGCCCTAAAATTATTATATTAAAGAGTTTTTTTTGAAAATTATATTGACTTTTATTTTGTTTTTAACACATACTTTTGCATTAACTATTCAAGAAGATGTTTGGTGGAAAGGTGAAACGCTACTTACATTTTTAGATAAGCATAAAATATACAACGATATATATTTTGATTTATCAAAAACAGACAAAGAACTATGTTCAGAAATTAATGCTGGTGTAAAATATCAAATACTTTATGATGATGAACATAAGGTACAGCAGTCATTAATTCCTATTAGTGAACAAATGCAAATACATATTTTTCAAGATACAAAGAATAGATATTTTTTGGATATTATTCCAATTAGCTATCAAGAAGTTACCGAAACAATCGCTATTCCTATTACATATTCGCCATACCAAGATATAATTACACAAACAAATAATAAATCTCTTGCCAATGAATTTATAAGAGCCTTTAAAAGAACAATTGATTTTAAAAGAATAAGAAAAGGCGATATATTATCTATCAAATATGAGCAAAAAATAAGACATGGAAAATATTTTGGTACTCCAAATATTTTGGGTGCAAGAGTCGAGGTCAATGGTCGCGCTCATTATATATTTCAAAATAAAAAAGACAAACGATATTATGACAATAAAGGAAGAAGTCTAACGAATTTTTTTCTAAAAATACCATTAAGATATAAAAGAATTTCTAGCAAATTTACACAAAAAAGATGGCATCCTATTTTAAAAAGATATCGAGCCCATCTAGGAATTGATTATGCTGCTCCAATTGGGCGAAAAATATTCGCAACAGCAAATGGGAAGATTATCCAAAAAGGAAGAAAAGGTGGTTATGGTAAAACTATAACAATAAGACATAAAGGTGGATACAAATCACTTTACGCACATATGCACAAATATGCCAAAGTGCGTATTGGTCAATGGGTAAAACAAGGTAAACATATAGGCTATGTTGGTAGCACTGGGGCAAGTACAGGTCCTCATTTACATTTTGGATTGTATAAAAATGGTCGTGCTATAAATCCTGCTAGAGTTTTAAGAATTACAAAAAATAAACTTACAGGAAAATCGAAAAAAATTTTCCTAAAATATGCTAAAATTATAAAAAATGAATTAACCGAACAAATCAAATCATCAAATAAGGCTTTAAAATTAACTAATTTTAACTCACTATACAATATTTCTAAATAGGAGCAGAACATGGCAAAAAGACAAAATGCAATTTCTTTAATAAAAGAAAATATTATTTTAGAACCGAAAGAACTTCTTAAAAATATAGATGTTATGCATCCAACAGATATCGCCACTAGCCTAAAAAAAATTAAAAAAGAAGACAAAGAAAGCTTTTTTAAACTGTTACTTGAAATTCCTGATGATTTGTTAGGTGATGTATTATTAGAATTACCAGAAAATATCAGGGATGAGGCATATAAATCTTTATCAGTAGAACAATTAGCAGAGGCAATTGATGAGCTTGAAACAGATGATGCAACTGATATAATTCAAGATATTGAAGATTTTGATGAACAAAAAGCAAATGATATTCTTGGTGGACTTGAAGAAGAAGATCAAAACGATATTAATTGGCTTAAAAGATATGAAGAAGATGAAGCTGGTGCTTTTATGCAAACCGAGCTATTTAGTGCAAAAATAGAAGAAACTATTGGGGATGCAATTGCTAGGCTTAAAATAGCAAAAGAAACAAATGAATTGGAAAATATTCATCAAGTTTTTTTGATAGATAAAGAATCTTCACTACTCGCAGCTATTCCTTTAGAAGATTTAATCATTTTTGATTTTACTAAAACATTTAAAGAAGTTTTACAAAACAATGATAAAACTGAATATGCAAAGGGACAAAAGTTTTTTAAACCTTTTAGTGTAAAAGCAAACGATGATATAGATGATGTTATAAAACAATTTGAACAATATGATCTTTCTGTTGTAGCAGTAACTGGATACAAAAATAGATTAATAGGTAGGATTACTTCAGATGACATAATTGATGCTATGGAAAAAAATGCGACCGAACAAATATACCAACTAGCTGGTGTAAATGATGATTATGAGCTTGAAGATAATCTTGTAAAAACAAGTAAAACAAGAGGACAATGGCTATTTATAAATTTATTTACTGCAATATTAGCTTCTTTGGTTATAGGTATATTTGATGATACTATTAAAAATTTTATTGCTCTTGCTATTTTAATGCCTATAGTTGCCTCAATGGGTGGAAATTCAGGTACTCAAACACTTACTGTTATGGTTAGGCAAATTGCTCTTGGAGATATTGATATTGATGATAGTAAAAATGCTATCAAAAAAGAAGTTTTTATCTCAATTTTCAATGGTCTATTTTTTGCTTTTGTTATGGGAGTGATAGCATCTTTGTGGTTTGATACTTGGATGATAGGTATTGTTATAGGATTATCTATGATTATTACCTTATTTAGCGCTGGCTTTTTTGGGGCAACAATTCCACTTTTACTTAAAAAATTTAACATAGATCCTGCAATTGGTAGCACCGTAATACTAACAACAGTTACTGATATAATTGGCTTCTTTAGTTTTCTAGGATTAGCTAAAATAATGCTTGTTTCTTAAGCTTGTTTTTAGGCTTCAAAAGATATACTTCTGCCCTAAGATGTCAAGGTAGCTCAGCTGGTTAGAGCGCTGGTCTCATAAGCACAAGTTCCAATCATACATATTTTTACATTATCCCTTAACTACCGTGTGTATCTATATTTCTTTAAGTAATTATTAGTTAATATACTGTATATTTATACATATTTATACAATTTAAAAAGACACCTGTCAAGCGAACTGCTAAAATGGGCAGGTAGGATTATAAAAATGAAGTAACATT
>JAOZVJ010000065.1 GCA_029938215.1 Arcobacteraceae bacterium
CATAAATTTCAGCTTGATTTTCATCTGGTAATAAAATCATAACTACATCACTACAAGCAGTCGCATCTGCAACTGTTAGTACTTCAAATTTTTTAGCTTCTGCTTTTGCCCAAGATGCACCATTTTTTCTTAATCCTACACAAACTTCAACTCCACTATCTCTTAAGTTTTCTGCGTGTGCGTGACCTTGCGAACCAAAACCAATCATTGCTACTTTTTTTGACTTAATTAAGTCAATGTTACAATCTTTGTCATAATAAACATTTAATGCCATTTTGTTTTCCCTCTTTCTTTTTATAATTAATTTTTGCGATTATATCCAAAAGTTATTGAAGATTAGTTTTCATTATCGCAATTAACTTTTTTCAATACAAAATTAAGATACTATATAAAAAAAATTAGGAAATACTTTTTGAATAAAAATTATTTATATAAAATAGCAACACAAAATCAAGCTCTACTAGAACAAGGAATTATTAAAAAAAATGGAGATAGTTACACTTTAAATAATAGATATAAAATCGGAAAAATAACTATTAAAAAAGATTGCGCACAATTTATCTCAAATGATATTCAAAAAATTTTTATTGATTTGGATAAATTAAATGGTGCATATGAAGATGATGTTGTTTTAATACAAATGATATTTAATCCTCGAAGTCGTACAAAAGCAAAAGTGGTTGAAATAATTGAAAGAAATTGTGCTGAAATTTTATGTTTTTTTAAAGATGAAAAATTTTATACAATAAAAGACGAGATAGAAATAAAATGCAAAAATCAGAATGCTAAAGATGGTGATGTTTTAGTTTTAAAAAATAATCATATCGTAAAAATTTTAGACAACATCTCAAATCCAAAAATTGATGAAATAATCTCTTTGTATTTATATAATGAAACTTATAGATTAGAAAAGTATCAATTTCCTGCCATAAATCCAAAATCTCAAAATAAAAATAGAGTTGATTTGACAAATCTTCCGTTTTGTACGATTGATCCAGCAAGCGCAAAAGATCATGATGATGCGATTTATTTCGATGAAAAATCAAATATATTATATGTAGCAATTGCGGATGTGAGTGCTTTCATAGAAGAAAATAGCGATCAAGACATAGAAGCTAAAAAAAGAGCATTTTCTATTTATCTTCCAAATAAAGTTTTACCGATGATACCTTTTGAATTAAGTGCAAATTTATGTTCTCTTAAACCAAATGTTCAAAGATTGACTTATGTATTTAAGATGAAATTAGATGTAAAAAAACTAGAAGTTGTAAAAAATGAAGTTTTTGAAGCCACGATACAATCACAAAATAAATACAGTTATGAAGAGATTGATGTTGTGATAGAAAATCAAAATCAAAATTATGGACAACTATTAAAACTTTATAATCTTACGCAAAAATTTAGAAAAAAACGATTGCGAAATGGTTTTGATTTTAGGACTGAAGAGTTACGGCTTAATCTTGATGACAATGAAATGCTTGATAATATTACGGTAGAAACATCAAGCCCTTCGCATAAACTTGTAGAAGAATGTATGTTGCTAGCAAATTGTGAAGCGTCAAAAAAAATAAAAAATTTAGGAATATTTAGAGTCCACGATGAGCCAAAAGCTAAAAGTATAGAAAAATTAATAGATGATGTTGGGATGCTAGGCTTAAAAGTAAAATTGAAAAAAGATATACATCAAACAATACAATCAATTCAACAAAAAGCTTTAAATGTTGGACTTGAAAATGAAGTGGATGAGTTAATAATCCAATCGCAACAACAAGCAAGATATGGTTCAAAATCTTTGGGGCATTTTGGTTTGGGATTTAAGGATTATTCTCATTTTACTTCACCTATTAGAAGATATGCTGATTTGGTATTACATCGTATTTTAAAAACAGGCAAAATTCCAAAAGACATAGACTTAATATGTGAAGATATTAGTACACAGGAACGAAAAATCGCAAATCTTGTGTGGAATTTAGAAGATAGAAAATATGCAAGATGGGCAAAAAGTTCGATTAATAACACTTATGATGCGATAATTGTAGATGTGCAAAATCCAATAGCAAAACTTCAAAATGGGATGATAGGTGCTAGAGTGAATTGTGAAAATTACAATGGTGAAAAACTTTTTTCAAAAGTAAAAGTTCAATTAAAGTCAAGTGATATTATTATGAAAAATATCGTGGCTTCGATAAAGTCTTAGTAGGATAAAATTCTTTTATGTATAAAAATGTATTTGACAATCACCTTTTAAATAAAAAAACTTTTGATGCATATATGTTTTATGGGCAATGTGATTTTTTAGTTGAGGATTATGCTTCTAAAATTGCATTATCATTTACTGCAAAAGAAGATATTCAAAAGATTTATTTTGATGAATATGATTATGAAAATTGTCTAAATATTTTGTCTCAATCTTCTTTATTTTCTTCTCATAATATTTTATTGATAAAAACAGTTAAAAAAATACCAAAAAAAGAAGTTGATGTTTTGATTGATGTTTGTAATGTAAATCAAGATAGTCATGTGATTTTTGCTTGTATGGAGGAAACTGATTTTAAAACTATGGCAAAAAGTTTTACTTCTAAAAAAAATAGTGCTGAGGTTCGTTTTTTTGCACCAAATATTAGTGAAGCGATGAAAATACTAAAGGATAGAGCTTCAAGTCTTGGTGTTGTTTTTGCACAGGGAGTTTTGGCACATCTTTATGAAATGCATGAAAAAGATTTATCATTGTGTGTTAGCGATATTGATAAATTGTCTATATTAAAAGAAGAGATTACAACAAAAACAATTACAAGTCAATGTTTTGGTATGGGCGCTGTTTCTCTTGATGATTTTTTAAATAATTTATTTTCAGGAAAGCATTATAAAAAAGATTTATATAAAATACTTGAAGAGGGGACAAATGAAGTTTATTTGGTAAATCAAATTACATCATTTGTTCAACAATTATTTACCATAAACAGTTATTTAAAGCTCTATGGCACTTTAAATATTATAGAAATTTGGGGGTATCCTCTTCCAAAAAATATTGCACAAACCAGAGCAAATATAGCAGTAAAATTTAAACAAGAACAGTTTAAATCAATGTTAGAACAACTTTTATCTTTAGAACTTGAATTGAAAAGTTCAAAAATTACTGATATCAATAGTTATGTGCAAGCTTCTCTAAGAAAATTTTCAACTACTTTTAGATAAAATCAGCCTCCAAAAGGGAATTTGCCCTTAACCTTGCTGTAGTTTTACGGCTAATACCAAAAGGAGAAAAATTAAATGGCTAGAATTAGACATTACGAAACTATGTTTATAGTTAAACCAACTCTTACTGAAGAGGAAACACAAGCTCAAATCGAACTTGTAAAAGAAACTATTGAAAAAAATGGTGGAGAAATTAAAGCAATTGATGACATGGGTTCAAGAAAATTGGCTTATGAAATTCAAAAAAATAAAAGAGGATACTATTATGTATGCTATTTTACAGCTCCAACTGAAGCAATTTTAGAAATTGAAAGAAATTATAGAATTAATGAAAATATTCTTAGATTTATCTTTATCAAATCTGAGAGTAAAAAAGAAATAGCTCATTGGACTAAGCTATGTGAAGCGGCAGCGAAAAAAGCAGCTAAGTAGTTTATTATGTTTAACAAAGTAATAATGATTGGTAACTTAACTAGGGATATAGAATTAAAATATATTCCAAGTGGTGCAGCAATTGCTAAAAGTGCAATAGCTACAAGTCATAAATGGAAATCACAAACTGGAGAGCAAAAAGAAGAAGTTTGCTTTTTGGATTTTGATGTATTTGGAAAACAAGCTGAAATTTTAAATCAATATGTTAGAAAAGGCTCAAAGGTAATGCTTGAGGGTCGTTTAGTATTGAATAGATGGACAGCACAAGATGGCTCAAATAGAAGCAAACATACTTTAAGAGTTGAAACTTTTAAATTTTTAGATTCAAAAAGTGATAGCAACAACGCTGGAAACCAAGGTGGATATAATCAAGGGCAACAACAGCCACAACAAAATAATTATAATCAAACACCTCAGTATAACCAACAAAATGGTGGTATGCAACAACCTGCTGCACAAGAGCATAAAATACCAGAAATAGATATAGATAATGATGAGATTCCGTTCTAGGAATTGATTGTTTTAAAAGGATAATAAAAATGGCTGAAAGAAGAAGATTCGCAAAAAAATATTGTAAATATAGTGCAATGAAATTAGAAGGAATTGATTATAAAGATTTAGATCTTTTAAAAATTTCTATGAGTGAAAGAGGCAAAATTATGCCTAGAAGACTTACTGGTACTTCTAAAAGAATGCAAGAAGAAGTAGAAGTTGCTATTAAAAGAGCAAGGCATATGGCACTTGTACCATATATAGTAAACACATCTAACCTAGCAGAATCTGCATACTCTAGATACTAAATTTTATAGGGACAATACGTCCCTATAAAAACATTTATTCATCAAATATTTTTTACAACTGTTTTTTTATTAGCTTACAAATTTTTTGTAGTTTTTTTGGATGGATATCAATCTTTGCAATAAGTCTTATTATGGCACTTTTTACAGTAGGCTGTCTAATAGCCCCTATTAAAAATCCTTCATTTTTTAAATTTTCTTGAATTTGCATTACTTTTCTATTGTTACCTATTGTAATTGGCACAATTAAACTTTTGGATTTAATATTTAAAATATTGTTGATTATTTGTTGATTATTTTTTATTTTTTCTATTAATTCTTTTTTATTTTTTAGAATAAATTTTAATGATTCAAGACCTAATGCTGTATCAAACAAAGAAGGAGCAGTTGAATAGATAATTGGTTTGGCACGATTTATTAAAAAGTCTATTATTTCATTTTTTGCTAATATATATGCACCATAGCTACCGTATGCTTTTCCTAAAGTTCCCATTTTTATATGATTTTCTTTTGGTTTTATATTGTAATAATCAAATATTCCTAAAAGATTTTCCCCTATTACTCCAGAACTATGTGCTTCATCTACTATTAATAAGGCATTGTGTTCATCTGCAATATTAAATATTTCCTTATGGGCTATATCTCCGTGCATTGAGTAGATGCCTTCTATGGCTATTAAAAATTTAGTATTTGTGGTTACAAGCTTGATTTTTTCTTTTAAATCTACAGGGTCATTATGTTTGAAAAATATAGTTTTGCCTTGCACAAGTTTGCTTGCTAATATTCCACTAGCATGATAATCTTCATCTATAAATAAAATATTATCTCTTCTGACTAATGATTCTATTATAGAAATATTTGCTAAAAAACCACTACCTACTACTACGCCTGTTTCAAAATTATTTACTTTGCATAATGTTTCTTCAAAATCTTTATGAATAGCATTGTATCCATTTACAAGCATTGAAGCCTTTGGTGAGTGATATTGTTCTTTTAAAACTCTTTTGTAAGCTTTTTTAAATAATTTTTTATTTTGCGATAAGCCAAGATAGTCATTTGATGCCAAATCAATTAAATTATTGCTAAATATTTTTCTAGTTCTGTGGCGATTGGATTTTTTTATAGCTTCTATTTTTTTACTGTACATAAGAGTAATTTTATCCAAACTATACTGTAAACTATAATTTATTGTTTATTTTGATTTGGTGTATATTTTTTACAGTCCAGAAGCGTCCATGAGCCTAGATTGATGGTCAGCAATTAAAGGATCAATAACTTCATCTAAAAAACCATCATTCATAATTGCATCAAGACGATAAAGAGTTAAATTAATTCTATGGTCAGAAATTCTTCCCTGTGGATAATTATAAGTTCTAATTCTTCCACTTCTATCTCCAGAGCCTACTTGTTCTTTTCTGTTGGCTCCCTCTTTTTCCATTCTTTCTTGTTCTTGTAAATCATAAAGTCTAGCTTTTAAAACTTTCATAGCTTTATCTTTATTTTTATGTTGTGATTTCTGATCTTGATTGGTAACCACCAATCCAGATGGAATATGCGTAATTCTTACAGCACTATCTGTAGTGTTTACACATTGTCCGCCACATCCTGAAGCTCTCATTACATCAATTTTTAAATCTTCTGGTCGTATTTCTATCTCAATATCATCAACCTCAGGAATAACAGCAACTGTTATAGCACTTGTATGAACTCTTCCTTGTGATTCTGTTGCCGGTACTCTTTGTACTCTATGGATACCACTTTCAAATTTTAGTTTACTGTAAACATTTTCGCCTTTTACAAGAAATATAATCTCTTTAAATCCGCCAGATTCTGATTCGTTACTATTCATTATTTCGGTTTTCCAACCTTGGTTTTGTGCATATCTCATATAAGTACCAAATAAATCGCCAACAAAAATAGCTGCTTCATCTCCACCAGCTCCAGCACGAAGTTCAATATAAATATTTTTTTCATCATTTGGATCTGTTGGTAAAAGAAGAATTTTAATTTCTGCTTCAAGCTCTGGTTTTCTAGCTTCTAATTCTTTTAATTCTTCTTTTGCTAATTCACTTAATTCTTTATCATCAAGAAGCATTTTATTTTCTTCAATATCTTCAATGATTTGAATATATTCTTTTGCTGCCACCACGACCTTACTTATTCTTGATTGTTCTTTTGAAAGTTCAGTCATTTTTTTAATGTTGCTTAATATTTCTGGCTGTACTAATAAGTCATTTATTTCATTAAATCTATTAATAAATTTTTGTAATTTGTTTTGTAGCATTTAAAATACCTAGTTAATTTAGTTGAAAAAGCGTAACCACATTTAATAAAAAGTGGTTACAAAATGGAGATTATATTGCGTTTACTTTAGTTTGTAATCTACTAACTTTTCTTGCAGCATTTTCTTTTTTAAGAATTTTTTTACTTACACAGTGGTGTAAATATTTATTTGCTATTTTCATAGCATCTGCTGCTAATTTTTTATCTGAAGCTTCTACTGCTGCTTCTACTGCCTTAGTAACATTTTTAATTCTTGTTTTGTAAAATCTGTTTCTTTCGGTTCTTACTATCGTTTGTCTTGCTCTTTTTGCAGCTTGTTTATGATTTGCCATAGCTGTTTAATCCTTGTTCAAATAATTTTTAGTGTCGAATAATACTTAAATTAGTATTAAAAAATGCTTTAATAGAAAATAAAGAAAATTTAAATGCTAAACCAAAGTGTTGTTTGTAGTATTTTAATACCTATAAAATATACTATGTGATACAATTTTGACATTATTATACAAGGTTATTATATGAAATTATTTGGAACTGATGGAGTAAGAGGAAAGGCTGGTAGATTTTTAAATGCAAGTACAGCATTAAGATTAGCACAAGCTGCTGGAATATATTTTAAAAAACATTCAAAAACAAAAAGAATTTTATTAGGCAAAGATACTAGAAGAAGTGGATATATGATTGAAAATGCTTTAGTAAGTGGTTTTACTTCTGTAGGTTTTGATGTGATACAAATAGGACCGATGCCAACTCCAGCAATTGCATATTTAACAGAATCTATGAGATGTGGTGCTGGTATAATGTTGAGTGCTTCGCATAATCATTTTGAAGACAATGGTGTAAAGTTTTTTGATGAATTAGGTAATAAATTAAATACAAGCGTAGAGCAAGAGATAGAGGATATTTTTTTTAATGAACAATTAATTTTAGATTCTCAAGTAATAAATGAAAATATAGGGAAAGCAAAAAGAATTGATGATGTAATAGGAAGATATATTGTATCTATAAAAAGTTCATTTCCAAAAAAATTATCATTGGAAAATATGAAAATTGTTTTGGATTGTGCAAATGGTGCGGCATATAAAGTAGGTCCAACTATTTTGGAAGAATTAGGCGCTAATTTGATTACAATAAATAATGAGCCAAATGGCTTTAATATAAATGATGAATGCGGAGCTTTGCATCCAAATAATCTAGGTAAGCTAGTAAAAGAAAAACAAGCAGATATAGGAATTGCACTTGATGGCGATGCTGATAGGTTGGTTGTGGTAGATGAAAAAGGTGAAGCTATAGATGGTGATAAGCTAATAGGGGCTATTTCAATATATCTAAAAAATAAAAATTTATTAAAAAATAATGAATGCGTAACAACAGTAATGAGCAATAAAGCATTAGAAGATTATTTGCTATCAAATGACATAAATTTATATCGTGCAAATGTTGGAGACAAGAATGTTTTGGAAATAATGAGACAAAAAAATATAAATTTTGGGGGAGAACAAAGCGGACATATAATTTTTACTGATGTAGCAAAAACTGGAGATGGATTGGCTGCGGCATTGCAAGTTCTTGCTATAATTATAGCAAGCGGCAAAAAAGCAAGTGAAATTTTAAATCCATTTGAGCTTTATCCACAAATTTTAAAAAACTTGATTGTAGAAGAAAAAATACCATTAGAACAAATTAGTGGATTAGAAGAATTACTTATAAGTTTTAGAAAATTAGGGCTTAGGGATTTAATTAGATATTCTGGTACAGAAAATAAGATTAGACTTTTGCTTGAAGGAAAAGACCAAAAAATGGTTGAAGATAGTATGGATAAATTAGAAAAATTTATTAAAAGTAAATTGTGTTGAAAAAAATTATATTTTTTAGTTTTATTTTTATAAGTTTATTTTTAATTGATCAATATATTAAGATAGGATTTGTTTCTGGAGCTTTTGGTAAAGAATGGAAATGTATATCCTTGGTTCTTGCATATAATTATGGCGTAGCATTTTCTATGTTTGAATTTTTGGCAGATTATTTAAAATATATTCAGATAGCCTTATTGTCAAGTGGAATTATTTATTTAGCTTTAAATAAAGAAGTATTTAAAGCATACTATTTGCCTATTTCTCTTTTATTTGCTGGAGGATTTAGTAATATTTATGATAGGTTTCTTCATGGTGGTGTTGTTGATTATGTTTATTGGCATTGCTGGTTTGATTTTGCTATATTTAATCTAGCGGATGTATTGATAGATATAGCAGTAGTTTGGATTTTAATTTTAAACTATAAAACTTCACATAATACTAAGGTATCTGGGCAATAATCTTTTTCATTGAATTAAATATTAAATTCTTTTTGTATTTTTTATTTGCAAAATGTTTTATTAAAAAAACAGCATCTTCCCCAGTAAAATATATTTTTAATCTATAAAGTTTTTCAATATCTTTTATTGGAGTAATTATCGATTTTAATATCGCATAACTTATGGCATCATTTGTATTTAATGGTAATTTATATAAATTTACTTTTGGATTAAATTTAAATTTTAATTTCGGAGATATTTGAGGATAAAAAGATATTAATTTTTTTATTCCAGATAAAATAAAGCCACCTTTATGATCGCCATTTTTTACAATATCTACAGTAATAGCACTTCCAACATCTACGATAATGCCATTTTTAATATTTGAAAAGGCTATTTTTCTATCAATTCCTATCCCGCTATACGAAGTATTAATATTTAGAAATTTTTCTAGATTAATTGCTTTTGGATATTTTTTTAGAAATTTTTTAGAAGCTTTTTTATTTACGCTTATAAAATATATTTTATTTTTTATTTTAGGTAAATTTTCATAATTAGTATTAACACTAACCTTAAATTTTTTATCTTTGTGCAAAAAAGCAAAAGTAGTATTGCCTATATCGCACAAAGTCATTATTTTTACTTTTTATTTTAATTTTATATACATATTATCGAAAT
>JAOZVJ010000066.1 GCA_029938215.1 Arcobacteraceae bacterium
CTTTACTGCTGGTATGGCAATGGGAGGAATTGTAGTAAATATATATGGTGTATATACATCATTTTTAATTGATGGAGCATTTTTCTTAATTGCTCTTTTGATTTTATCTCAAATTCATTTCAATATAGAACATCAAAAAATACAAGAAAAAATATTTCAGTCAATCAATGATGGTTTAGTTTATATTAAAAACAATAAACATATAATTCAATTAATGTTTTTGCACGGTGCTGTTGGACTTACTGCATTTGATACGCTTGTAACTTTACTTGCTGATTATCATTATAAATATGTGCTGTCCGTTCCTCTTGCTATTGGTTTATCAAATGCTACAAGAGCATCGGCACTTATGCTAGGACCTTTTTTAATAGGAAATTGGATAAATAAACAACGATTGTTTTATCTTTTTATTGTTCAAGGATTGGCGATAATTCTATGGGCATTTATGCAAAATAATTTTTATATAGGTATTTTTGGTATATTTTTAACAGGACTTGCTACTACTACACTTTGGTCATACACTTACGCACTTTTGCAAGAACAAGTTGAAAAAAAGTTTTTAGGAAGAGTTCTGGCATACAATGAAATGATATTTATGCTTTCAAATGTAACCACAACTTTATTTATAGGTTTTATGGCAAGTTTAGTTGGACTTGATATAATTACTATTATTTTAGGTAGTTTGTTTATAGTTGTAGCATTTTATTATAAAAGGATTTTGCATTGAATTTAGAATTAGATAACATAGAATTAAGAGTTTTGTTGCTTGGTATTTATAAAAGAGCAGATGATGAAACTTTAACGGATGTTATAAAAACTATGGAAAATAGCAGGGTATTTTCTTTAAAGCAAGGAAAAAAATATCTCAAAGAGCTTAAAACTTTAGGGTATATTGTTGATAATAATTTAACTATGATTGGTATTGAAAAAGCTAAAATTATTGAGCTAGAATTTAAGATATAATTTTATATAAAATCAAAGGAAAGTGCAATGAACAAGGAAGATCTTCAAAAAAAATTAGATAGTGATAATTGGGAAGAAGAATTAAGAAAAAAAGATTATATCAAAGATATTAAAAGATATATTTTCAAGGCTTTGGATTTAAATTTATTTGAGAAATTAGATATTTTGAAAAATGAAAGAAAAAAAATAAATAACCATAAAAATTTTAATATTGAAGAAAGTAAAAATATAATTGCTGAAATAAGAATAGAACAACTAGGTATTTATATTAAAAAATTAGAAAATAAAATAGCTATAGATAAGATGCAAAAAGACTTATTAAACTTAAAATCTTGTATAAAAAAATAAAAATCTAGCCTTAACTAGATAATTTATCTAAAACAAATTGCTCTAAAACCTTTTTACTTATTCCGTCTCTTTGAGCTTCTTCAAAAATTTTATTTATTTTTTGATTGTATTCTTCGTAAGGAAAATATGGAAACTGCAATTTCCAAGCATTTTTAATTCTTTTTAATGCTACAGCATCTCTTGTCCACTCTTTAAAAAAACTAAAAATTCCAAACAATAAAGCTGTAAAAAAAATCGCTATTACGATAGAAGCATGACAATCTAAAATTGCAAAAAGAGAATGAGTTATGAGTGCTATGGGAATTATTATTAAATGTGCTAATATTATAAAAACAATATAAGCTCGTCCAAGTCTAAGTCTAAAACCAAGCTTTGTTCCATCTAGTTTCATTCCCTCATTTAAGAGCTGATTGGCTTCAAGTAACGCAACAAATTTAACTGGCTGTTTTGATATATTATAAATATATAAAATTATATTTTCTTTTATTTTTTTAAACAATTTAAGTACCTTTATTTTTTTTGACCAAACCAGCTTCCACTAAAAACTGACTAAATACAAAATCTATTTTCTTTATCCTATCATATTTTGCATAACTTAAGTATAAAATGTCTTTTGCTCTTGTAGTTGCAACATAAAAAAGTCGCCTTTCTTCCTCGATACTTCCACCTTTGCTCATTAAGGTTTTATTTGGAAATCTTCCATCCATTAAATCACACACATAAACTTCTGTAAATTCAAGACCTTTACTTGCATGAATAGACAATAAATTTACACCACCACCTTCACTAAGTTCTCCACCACCTAAAACCATAGCGTTTATAAAATTTTTTAAATTTGTATGTTTGCGAGAGAGTTGTTTTAAAGTTTCCACTCTTCTGGTTGCTTTAAAGGTAGCACTTTGTTTTATGCTTTCGTTTATCGTTCCATCTTTTTGTTTTGCTCTTCTGTCACACAATATATCAACGATAGTAATAAAAAATTGACTTTGTTGAATATGTTTTAAAGCATTTAATGGATTGTTTATTTTTTTAAGTTCTTTGATATTAAGATAAAATTCAAATAAAAAAGTAGCTCCTTCTATGTTTAATTTTGGATGTTTCAAAATTGCATTACTTAAAAAATTCTCTCTATCATTTGGTTTATCAAATCCTATATCTTTAAATCTAGCAACAGAGCCCATTTCTATAAAATCATCAAAAAGTCCTAGTTGTTCATTTTTTATTATATTGGTTTTGTATGGATTTTTGACACTATCATCTGGATTAAATAGTCCGCTTATAATATTGCCATGACCTAATTTCATCAAAGCATCAAAGATATCTTTTGCTATTGCTTTTCCTATTCCTTTGCCGTATTCAATTAAATGAATAAACGCCATCATATCATTGGCATTTATCATCAAAGTTAGCATATCTAAAAGTGCTTTTATTTCTCTTGCATCAAAAAAACTATAGCCACCTTTTCTTTTACATTCGATGCCTAGATCTCTTAAATTTGCTTCGATACCATCGGCACTTGAGTTATTTCTATATATGATAGCAATATCTTCTTTTTTTGTTTGTGTTTTAGAAATATTTTGAGCGATATATTCGTATTGATTATAAAGTTCATCAAAGGCTAAAAGTTGCGGAAGATGTGGCTGTTCAGTTCTCACCACTTCAAGATTTTTTTCATAAACCCGTTCATTATGCTCTATAACTTTTGAGGCCAAATCTAAAATAGGTTTCGTTGATCGATAATTTTTAGTTAAAGTAAAAACTTCTGTATCATTGTATCTATCATCAAATGATGAGATAATACCAATATCGCTTCCATTAAAAGCATAAATACTTTGATCATAATCCCCAACACAAAACAGACTTTTAGGCTTAAAACCATCTAAAAGTTTACCTTGCAAAGGATTTGTGTCTTGGTATTCATCTACTAATATTTCTCTAAAATCAAACTCATTATTTTCTTGGGCTTCAAGCATAGTTAAAAGCAAATCATCAAAATTTACATAACCATACTTCTTTTTAAGCACATTAAATTCATCAATAACATCTTCATATATATCTATATAATGTCCTTGAGCTTCATTTCTATTTTTTAGCCAATCACTAAATTCATCATCATAACGACTATTTAAAAACAAAGAATATATATCATACAAATATCCGCCATCATAAGGTGGTGCATCTTCATGGATATTTACAAAAATTCGTTTTTCATAAACAGACTTAAATAAAGTTTTTAATTCATTTGGTTGCTTTAAAGTGATATTATAATTTAATTTTTTTAAGAGTTTATAGCTAACACTATGAAAAGTACCTGCCATAATCCTGCTTGCAATATCTTTATCAAAAAAAGAAGCAACTCGTCCAACCATTTCTGCTGCTGCTTTATTTGTAAAAGTTAAAAGTAAAATTTGTTCAGGTTGTACACCACTATTAATCAAATAACCAATACGACCAACGATAGTCGATGTTTTTCCAGTACCAGCACTTGCTATTATTAGGTTGTGTCCTGCTTTACAAGTTGCTGAGGTTAGTTGTTGAGTGTTTAAATTTGTTAGTGGCATATTTTACAAATATTTTTATTATTAAATTTTATTTTGATAATTCTATGCCGCTTTCATTCAGTGCAATGTTATTATTATCAATCAATTTAGTCAAAGCTTTTTTAAAAGCTTTTTTGCTCATCCCAAAAGTTGTATTTATGTCTTCAGAATCACTTTTGTAAGTAAATCCAAGCTTTCCATCATTTGCTTTTAAAACCTCTAAAACTTTATTACTTCCCACGCCTTTTGAAGCTTTTTTGCCAATTGGTTGTAAAGATACATCGATTTTTCCATCTTGTCTAATATCTTTAATATATCCTATTAATTTATCGCCAATTTCGATAGGTTGAAAAATTTCATTATCAAATATCATACCTTCATAATTGTTAGCTATTAAGACCTTATATCCAAGCGGAGTTTTGTGAAAAACCATAATATTTACTTCTTGATTTTTCTTTAATAGTTTTGTATCTTTGCTTAAAAATTCTGAAAATTTTTCAGTTCCATAAAGTCTATCGGTATCTTTATCTTCAACTATTCGTATAACTTTTGTTTGTCCTTTGTGATAAATTGTTTTTTGATATTTTTGAGGTACTAACAAATCTTTTGGCAATCCCCAATCCATAAAAGCACCATATTTCATAGTATCTACAACTTTTAGAGCCACATATTCATCTACTATACCAAAAGGCGTCAAAGTAGTTGCGACTAGCCTATCTTCACTATCTGTATATATAAAAACTTCAATATCACTATCAACTTCCATATCTTTTGTTACATAAGCATTTGGAAGTAAAACAACTTCCTCGTCTTCTGCCATTAGATAAAGTCCAGGTTCTGTAACTCTATCAATCTTTAGAGTATTTAATTTTCCTAATTCTATTTGTTTGTCCATTTTGTCTTCTTTTATTTTTTGATTATTTTTGAGATTATTAAGCTGATAATTGAAACAACTATTATCGAAGCACCGCTACTTAGGTCATAAAGATATGAAAAAATCAATCCAGTAAGTGTAAAAATTGTGGCAAAAATAACACTTAAAATCATCATAGTCGATAATCTGTTTGCATAATTTTCAGCGATATATGTAGGAATCGTTAAAAGTGCGATTACTAAAATAAGTCCAACAACTTGAATGGCAGCCACAACAGTAAAAGCTGATAAAACCATCATAAGAGTATAGAAAAATTTTACATTTATTCCCCTAAGTTTTGCAAATTCACTATCGTAAGATATTGCTAAAAATTCACGATAAAAATAAGTTACTATTATAGCAATAACTGTATCTAATCCTATCATATAATATATATCATTGGTAGAAACTGCGATAATAGAACCAAATAAAAAACTCATCAAATCTACATTGTACCCAGGAGTTAAATCAACAAAAATAATACCGACCGCCATACCAGCACTCCACATTATTCCTATAATAGCATCTATTCTTTCACGATTTTGCAAAGTTAAAAAAGCAATAATAACAGCTGTGATTACTGCAAATACTGTTGCTCCAAATAAAACAGGAACTCCTAGATATAAAGCTAGACCAATACCTCCGTAACTACTATGTGCAATACCACCTGCTAAAAAAGATATACGATTTGTAACGATAAGAGAGCCTATAATTCCAGCACTAAAAGATACTAAAATTCCTGCTATTATTGCGTGTTGGATAAAATCATATTGAAAAATTTCAAACATCATTTTCACTACAAGAATTATTTAAACCAAAATTATGAAGTAATTCTACTTCACAAATATGTTCATTTTTATTTATATTTTTTTGAATATTGTCAAGAGAATGAAAGACAAGTTTTTTATTTATATGAGCCACTTTTTGTGCATAATTTAATAAAACAGATATATCGTGACTTATTACTATTATTGTCATAAATTTATTTAATTGTTTTAGCAAATCATAAATTTCCCTTTGTCCTTTTATATCAATACTTGCCGTTGGCTCATCAAGCAAAAGAATTTTTGGTTTCGCACATAAAGCACGGGCTATAAAAACTCTTTGTCTTTGACCACCAGACAAATTACCTATTTTTGTATTTGCAAATTCTTTCATTTCTACTTGATCTAGAGAATTTAAAGCACAAGATATTTCGCTTTTTCCATATCCAAAAAGTGGTCTTTTTTCTTCAAAGTGTCCCATAAGAACAACCTCAAGAGCAGTAATAGGAAAATTTGTGTTTAGATTTGTATTTTGAGGAACATATCCTAAATCAGATATTTTCAAACCTTTTTCTAAAATTATTTCTCCGCTTTTTGGTGTCAATAAATTTAATATAAGTTTTAAAAGTGTTGATTTTCCACCACCGTTTGGACCTATTATCGCTAAAAAATCTTTTTCTTCTACTGTTAAATTTATGTTTTCTAGTACATTTATTTTGTCATAGCTAAAAAAAACATTTTTAACTTGTATCATTAGTTTAGTGCCTCTTTAAGCTTTATCGCTGTCTTAAAATATTTTATATCTTTTATTTCTAAATTGTCTAGTTTTATTAGCATTATTTTATCTATATTTTCAGATGTTATATAATTTTTATTAAGTTTCTCGTCTTCTAGTAAAACAATAGGATATTTGTATTTTTTTAAATCACTTAAAACAATAAATTTTAAAATTGATGGAACTTTTGAAATATCCATAACAAACAAAGCATTTCTTTTGCTTAAAAACTTTTTTTCCAAAGTGCTAAAAAATTCTTTTACTTGACATCCAGTTGATTTTTTAAAAGTAAAAATGATATTTTTTGTATCTTTATTGATTTGATGTATTTTGTCAAATTGGTCTTTTAATTTAATAGATTGAAAATTTTCCCCAATTTCAATTTTCGCATTTAAAAATGAAAAACATAAAATAAAAACTATAGCTATCTTAGTCAAATATGAACCTTTTTTTAATTTTTGTAATGATAGCTAAAAAGTGATTATAAACTAAATTTGACCTCTTAATTTAGACCATAAAATTCCTAAAAATTGAAGCATAAAAAAAGTTAGCTCAAAACTGAACTAACTTAGTAATATGCAGAAATTAAATCTAAATTACCTTTAGTGTGCATTGTGCATTAGCACCAGTTGTTAAAACAAATAAACTCACAAAAGCTAAAACTAATTTTTTCATTTTTCGATTTCCTTTTTTGTTTAATTTAATCATTTTATTTTTTTTACTTAAAATTAGATAAAATACTTAAAAATAAAGGAATTATAAAAATGCAAATAACAGCAACAACTCAAATGTATAATGAAATAAATAAAATTAGTATAGATATAAAACAAATACACAATAACTTTTTAGGGGTAAAATAGATGAATCAAGCAGTACACAACAAACTAGTATCTTTTATATGGAGCATAGCAGACGATTGTCTTAGGGATGTATATGTTAGAGGTAAATATCGTGATGTTATTTTGCCAATGGTTGTTTTAAGAAGACTTGATGCACTATTAGAGCCTACAAAAGATGCTGTTCTTGAAGAAGTGAAGTTTCAAAAAGATGAAGTACAACTAACTGAACTTGATGAAAATGGTTTAAAAGATGCAAGTGGATATGTTTTTTATAATACAAGCCCTTGGACACTTCTAAGACTTCACAATACAGCTACAAATTCGCAAGCATTGTTAGAAGCAAACTTTACTGAATATCTTGATGGATTTAGTCCAAATGTAAAAGAGATAATAGAAAAGTTTAATCTAATAGCACAAATTAAACATATGGCTTCTAAAGATGTACTACTAGAAGTACTAGAAAAGTTTACATCGCCAAATATCAACTTAACAAATGAAGAAAAAGAAGATGGTGAGGGTAAAAAACTACCACCTCTTACAAATCTTGGCATGGGTTATGTTTTTGAAGAACTTATCAGAAAGTTTAATGAAGATAATAATGAAGAAGCGGGTGAGCATTTTACACCTAGAGAAGTTATAGACCTTATGACACATATTATTTTTGATTCAATAAAAGATAATTTACCTCCAGTTATGACTATTTATGATCCTGCTTGTGGAAGTGGAGGTATGCTTACAGAATCTCAAAACTTTATACAAGATGAAGAGGGAGAGATAAAAGCCGACGGTGATGTTTATCTTTATGGTAAAGAGATAAATGACGAAACTTATGCCATTTGTAAATCTGATATGATGATAAAAGGGGACAACCCTGAAAATATTAAAAACGGTTCTACTTTAGCAGTTGATGAGTTTAGTGGTACAAAATTTGACTTTATGCTTTCTAATCCTCCTTATGGTAAATCATGGGCAAGTGAGCTTAAAAATATAAAAGATGGCAAAGATATAATTGATCCTCGTTTTATTGTTAGACTAAAAGATTATTGGGGCGATGAAGCAGAAGCTGACGCAACTCCACGAAGTAGTGATGGACAACTTCTGTTTTTAATGGAAATGGTTAGCAAGATGAAATCTACATCTTCAAGCCCACTTGGAAGTCGTATAGCCTCAGTTCATAATGGAAGTAGTTTATTTACTGGTGATGCAGGTGGTGGAGAGAGTAATATCAGAAGATATATCATAGAAAATGATATATTAGAAGCAATTATTCAGTTACCAAATAACCTTTTTTACAATACAGGAATTACTACTTATATATGGATACTTTCAAATAATAAAGCAGAGAAAAGAAAAGGAAAAGTACAACTTATAGATGCTGGTGAACTATATAAAAAGCTTAGAAAAAATCTAGGTGATAAAAACTGTGAGTTTACTCCAGAGCATATAAACGAAATAATAGAAGTTTATCAAACTATGAAAGTGCAAGATAAAAACAATGAACAAAAATTAGCTAGTAAAGTATTTGATAATAGTGATTTTGGATATTACAAAGTAAATATTGAAAGACCAAAGAGACTTAAATCGCAACTTAGAGATGAGTTAATAGAAACACTAAGATATGATAAATCATTAATAGAGCCTATGACTTGGGCTTATGAAAGTTTTGGTAATGAAGTTTATGATGATATAACTAAATATGAAAAAGAGATTTTAGAGTGGTGCGAGAAAGAGGAAGTAAATCTAACATCAAAACATAAAAAATCTCTTTTATCTCAAACTTTATGGAACAAACATCAAAATTATTTAAAGGTAGCTAATACTCTTAAAGAGCATATAGGAGCAGAAGTATCAGATGATTTTAATATCTTTAAAAAAGAAGTTGATAAAATTATAAAACAAGAGAAAATCAAACTGAGTTCAGGTGAAAAGAATCAAATCTTAAATGCTATTAGTTGGTATGATGAGAGTGCTGTTAAGGTTGTTAAAAAAGTATCTAAACTAAGTGGTGATAAATTAAATTCTCTTCTTGAACACTTAGGATGTGAAGAAGATAATCTTTCTAATTTTGGTTACTATAAAACTGAAAAAGCAAATGAATATATAGAATATGAAGCACATACAGATATAAGAGATAGTGAAAATATACCATTAGCTGATGATATACAAAGCTACTATTTAAAAGAGGTAAAACCTCATGTAGAAGAAGCATGGATAAATCTTGATAGTACAAAGATAGGCTATGAGATAAGTTTTAACAAATACTTCTACAAACATAAAGCACTAAGAAATATAGAGGATGTTTCAAAAGATATATTAACTCTTGAAGAACAAAGTGATGGCTTAATTAAAGAGATATTGGGGCTGTAAGATGAGTAAATTAGAAAAGTATGATTCTTATAAAGATAGTGGTATTGAGTGGTTAGAGGAGATTCCTGAAGAATGGAAA
>JAOZVJ010000067.1 GCA_029938215.1 Arcobacteraceae bacterium
TTTAAAAGAAGATATTTCAAAGATTGAAACTAAATTTGATAAATTACAATGGTTCTTATTGGTTGGAGCATTAGTTATATTATTTAAAGAACAAATTTTAAAATTAATCCAGTAGCTAGTGATGATTTTGATTGAGATTTGATAAAGAGTAAAACTTGAATAATAACTTAAAAAACATTTCAATTTTATATGTAGAAGATAATGAAACTGATAAATTTATTTTTAAAAATATATTAACAGAAGAAGTAAAAAATTTATACATTGCTATAAACGGAGAAGAGGGATATGAGCAATTTCTAAAATATAAACCAGACATAGTTATAACTGATATAAATATGCCGATTTTAGGAGGTGTTGGTATGATTGCAAAAATTAGAGATATTGATAAAAATGTTCCTATAATTGCTACATCTGCGTATGATGAAACTGAGGATTTTTTAGAATTAATTAAATTAAGAATTAACGGATATTTTTTAAAGCCTTTGAATAAAAAAGAAGTTTTAGAGATGATAGAATCAAGTGCAAAAATGATTTTTTTAGAACAAAAGGATAAAGAGCATAACGCAATTCTCCAAAATATTCTTAATGCTGAAAAAAATATGCAAATTGTTACTGATTTTAAAAATAATATCTTTGCAAATAATATATTTCTTGATTTTTTTAAAGTAAAAGATATTGATAGTTTTAATAAAAGTCATACTTGTATTTTGGATATCTTAAATGAACACAAGGATTATTTGCATAAAACATTATTAAATAATGAATATTCAAATCATGTAGAATTAGGAAAAGCTTTTTATGATTTAGTAAAAAATACAAGTGAAACTAAAAAAATTGTATTGATTCTTGATATGTGTTTTGAGCCAAGAACATATCATATAGATATGACTATGGTTGATAAAAAAAATCATCTTTATCTTTTAAGTTTTACAAATATTACAGAATTAATTGTTGAAAAAAATATTACAAAAAATAAAAATGCAAGTCTAGAAGCTGCTAATTCTGCACTTAATAATGCTGTAAAATCAAAAGGTGAATTTTTGGCAAATATGAGTCACGAAATAAGAACACCTTTAAATGCTATATTGGGTCTTATAGGCATACTAAGAGACAAAGAAACAAATAGTCAAAATAAAGAATATTTAGAAATAATAGATGCTTCAAGCAAGCAACTTTTAAATATAATAGGGGATATTTTAGATTTTAGCAAAATAGAAAACGATGGATTGATAATAGAAAAAATAGATTTTGATACTAGAAAAGAATTTAAAAATACAGTTTATCTTTTTGATACAAAATCATCAAAAAAGAACCTTCTTTTGAGTATGACAATAGATGAAAATGTACCAAAGTTTTTATGTTCAGATTTATTTAGAATCAAGCAAATTCTTTCAAATTTTATATCAAATGCCATTAAATTTACTCCTGAAGGCAAAAAGATTACTGTAAGAATTAGATATGACAATAAGATATTATTAGTAGAAGTTGAAGATGAAGGAATAGGAATATCCAACGACAAGCAAAGAAGTATTTTTAGACCATTTTCGCAAGAAGATAGTTCAACTACAAGAAAATATGGAGGTACAGGTCTTGGGCTTGCTATTTGTTTGAAGCTTGTAAAAATGCTTGATGGCAAACTACTTTTAGAAAGCGAAAAAGGAAAAGGGAGTAAATTTTCTTTTTCAATACCTGTAGAAATTGGTAAAGAGATTAAGAAAGAAACAAAAATATTAAAAAGTACCACAACATTAAAAGGAAAAATATTATTAGTAGAAGATAATGAAACAAACCAAATGTTTATGAAAATATTGCTAAAGAAATTTGGACTTTCTTTTGAGATTGCTTCTGATGGTATTGAAGCAGTTGAAATGTTTAAGTTAAAAAAATATGATTTGATTTTAATGGATGAAAATATGCCAAATATGGGCGGTATGGAAGCTACAAAACTTATTTTAAAATTTGAAGAAGAAAATAAGCTAAAACACACTCCAATAGTAGCTTTAACAGCAAATGCTTTAAGTGGAGATAGGAGTAAATTTTTGGAAGCAGGAATGGATGAGTACTTATCAAAACCTGTAAATAAAGAAAAATTAAATAAAATTTTAATGGAGCTTTTATGAAAAAAACAATTTTAATAGTGGATGATGATCCTGTATCAGTAATGATAATAAATAATTTTATAAAAAAAGAATTTAAAGATATTGATACTGTTTTTGCAGAAGATGGAGATGATGCTCTTGAAAAAATACTTTTAAATTGCATTGATTTAATAATTACAGATATAAATATGCCAAATATGGACGGTATAGAGCTTGCAAGTATTGTCAAGAAGAGTAATAAACTAAAAAATATACCGATAATTTTTGTTACTTCTGATACAGAGAAGAGAGAAATAAGTTATGATATGGATATTGCATTTTTTATATCAAAACCTATCAATAAAAAAGAATTATTAGTAAATATAAATCATGTAATTCAAATAATAGAATGTGAAAAGGCTCAAACAGAAGAGCATGAAAAAAAGTTACAAAATCAAAAAGATGAAATGATGATTTTATTTACGCATGAATTAAAAACACCATTAAATGCGATAATTAATTTTTCAAGCTATATGAATAGAAATCTTAAAAAAGAAATAACCCCAAGAAGAGTTGAAAAATTTTTGGAATTATCTGATTCTATAAGAAAAAACGGAACTATACTATTAAGTGAAATAACTGATTTACTTGATGTTTCTAAAATAAAAAATAATAAAATGACTTATGAATTTATTTCTTTGGATTTAAGTCAATATGTAGATGAAATTGTAAGTGATTATAAAACTCTTTATGATAAAAAGGTCGATACGGCAATAGATAATGTTGGGATAATAAGCGATAAAGCAGCAATATGGCATTTGGTAGGAAACTTGTATTCAAATGCTTTGAAATATTCAAAATCAAAAGTTTTTATTGAATTAAAAAAAGATAAAAATAATTTTATATTTACTATCGAAGATGATGGATTTGGAATAAAAAAAGAAAATAAAGAGAAAATATTTGAAATGTTTGAACAAGATGATAAAAATATTTTAACAAGAGAAAAAGAGGGTACAGGTATAGGTCTTTATTTGGTTAAATTGCTTTGTAACGATCTTGATTATAGCATACAATTACAAGAATCTGAAAAGCTAGGTGGAGCAAAATTTATTTTGACAGGAGATATAAATGGAACAGGTAATTAATTTACAAAAAATTGCAGATGAGTTAGAATTTGATTTGGATGAAGTTAAAATGCTTATTGAGCTATTTGTTCAAGTATCAAACAAAGCTTTAGAAGAATTAAAAAATGGAATTGATACAAAAAATTTTGAAAAAATCTTTAAATCTGCTCATAAAATAAAAGGAAGTGCCGCAAATTTACTGTTAAATGAAATTTCCGAGTTAGCAAAAGAAATTGAGATGAGCGGTAGAGAAAAAAATAATATTGATTATCTTTTGAAGTTTAATAAAATCGAACTTCTAATTAAAGAAGTCGATGATAACTTGAAAAAAATAAATTTTTAAATATTTAACTTTAAAATCTCATCTTTTAAAAAAGTTTTATTGATTTTTTTATTATTTTTTTGCTCCATTGGCATATTTTGTTTGTAGATGATTGTTGTTGGAATCATATAAATAGGTAGATGTTTTTTTAATTCAAATAAAAGTTCATTTTTTGGAATTTCACTATCGCCGCCATAAACTAATACAATTTCTTCTTCAATATCTTCATTTTCAATTCCAAAAACAGCACAATTTGAAATTTTAGAAAAGTTTTTATATATTACACTTTCAATTTCTACAGGGCTTATTCTGTATCCACTTGATTTTATCATATCATCTTTTCTTGATACAAAATACAAATATCCCTCTTCGTCTTTATATACAAAATCGCCAGTAGATACGACTATTTCATCTGTTAGACCATTTTCTAAATTTATTACATTTTTTAAAATTTGAATTGATTTAAAACTATTATTTGTATCTTCTTTTGAATTCCAAAAACCTTTATAGATACCAGCACCTCTATGAATAAGCTCACCAACTTCTCTTGGTTTACATTCGTTGCCTTCTTGATTTATAACATAAAGTTCAACATCTAAGATAGCTTTTCCTATAGAATCTGGTCTAATTTTTAACTGACTTGGCTCTAAATATGCAGATCTAAAAGCTTCTATGTGACCAATCATAGAATAAAAATTTGATTTAGTAAAAAATCTTTCAATATTCTTAGTCATTTTATCAGTAACATTTCCACCAGATGATGTGATAATTCTTATATTGTTCAGTTGTTCTGGACTTGGAAGTCTATGTATATCTTCATCAAACATTTGTGTTATATGTATTGGCATAAGAGCCAAAACACTTACTTTATCTTTGATAAGATGTGTAAAAAATTCATTTGGTGTAACAAAAGTATGAATTGCAAATGTTGCTCTTTTGTAAAAAGAACAAAAAATTTGATTTAGACCATAGTCAAAACTAAATGAAAGCAAGCCACTCAAAACATCATCTTTTTTTAAGTCAAGATATTTTGATACAATTCTAGCTCCATCTATAAAATTTCTATGTGAAATTACAACACCTTTTGGAAATCCACTTGAAGCAAAACTATATGTTATGGCAGCATTGCTGTGACCATTGATTTTGCAAGAATAATTTCCTTTGTAGCATTTGTATATTTCTTCAAATGAAACCATATCATCTTCGCAAGATTCAGTAGTGATAATAAGACCATCAAAATTTGTATCTTTAATTTTTGGAAGTTTTTGCTTATCTGTTATGATACATTCGATTTTACAATCATCTATTATGTATTGTAATTGTTCTGCTTTTAAAAGCCTAGTAATTGGAGCAAGAACATATTTTGTAGATAAAACAGAAAGTATTGCTATGACTTTATGCGAAGTTTTGTTTGAATAGATACCAATTCTACTACCATCTTCTAAATCAAGAGATGTTAAATATTGTGCCAGCTGATTTACTTTTTTGTAAATTTCACCATAAGTAAAAGCTGTATTTTTATCTTTTACGGCAATTTTCTGCGGATCTAAATCATTCGCGATTTCTATTAAGTTTCTTATACTATTTACAGACATCGTTTTCTCCTTTGTTTTGCATACCTATTGTCCAAATTGAATAATCTTTATCAACTACAATTTGAGGAAAAGTATTAAAATTTAATATTTTTTTATAAAAAAATGATACGATATCTTCTATCTCATCATCTGATAAAACTTTAGTAATACCACCAGTTAAAACTATGCTGTTTAGACTGTCAAGCTTTATATTTAGATATTTTTGATGCTGATGTGATACTTTGTAAAGCACAAGAAAAATTGAAAGCAACATCAATAGTTTTGTGGATTTTTCGCCTTTTTCATCAAGTATATTTTCAGTAGTATTTAAGTGTGCTAAAAGTTCATATACAAATTCATTATTTTTTGCACTAAATACTAAACTATCTCTTGACTTATAAACGCCTAGTTTTTTAAACACTAATCTATCATATTCATTTGAAGTTATGATGTTATCATCCACTAAGTCTTTGCTATAATGTATATCAGTAGTCGCTCCACCAATGTCAATCACGATAAATGGATCTACAACTTCTAATTTTGTATGTATAAAAGGTAAAGATTTATTTACCACATAAGGAGTTGAATATATTTGATTATTTGTAATATCATACAGATGTTTTATATCTTCTTTGCCCATAATATTTTCTCGATATAAGTTAGTAAGGTATTCTTTGAGATTATCTTCTTGCATATGAAGTTTATTTGATATAATATTGCCTAATATTTTTAAGTTTTTAATATTTTCATTTAAAAATTCATTTTGCGAAGATGAACCTACATAAACTATATTTTGATAATTTACTTTTTTTAGATAATCAAAAAGTTTTTCATCAAATATATTGTTTACATTGTCAATTCCACCAACTATAATAACAACATCAATAATATCGCTAGGAATAGGGTAGTTGTTGATTTTGTTGTATAAAACAGATTCTATAATATTTATACCAGAATTATAAGCAATATTGCTAGCAAATTTTAAACTAAAAGATTCTGTAATGCCAATAATAAGTGTACTTAATCCACCATTTGCTGATGAACAAATATGAATATCATTTTTGTCAAATTTATTTATTAAATCTTTACATTTTAGTGTCAAATCATCAAAAATATCTTTATCAAAGTTTCTAAAATAATGTGAGATTTCATTGTTTGCACTTACTTTAAAATAAGTACTTCCTACATCTATTAGCATTTTATTCATAGCATTACTCCGATATCTTTTATGATTTCATTTACAATATCATCTTTATTTAATTTTGATTCTAATTTTGACTTTTCATATTTAAAACTTTTTTCGGATATTGGCACTTTTCCTTTTTCGTAAATTCTAATATTGCTATTTTTATCTCTTACTGTTATTAATTCATTGTTATTTATAATATGCGGTGAAAAAGGCACATCTATGATACCATTTTTTATACTATTGAAAACTTTTCTCCATAAAGTATCTGCACTATCGTTAAATATTGCTTCAAATATTTCGTTTACTTCATTTGTTAGATTTTCTTCCTCTTCTTCATCTATAACGACAGGAAGTCCTTTTAGCATATTTAAAGTGTATTGTACATTTGCTACAGACCTTGCATTGTCTTCTTTTGTTGGTATTCCAAAAGATTCTGCTCTTGTTTTTGTGATAATTTTATCAGCTCCTACCATAGCAGCTACTACTGTACTTGTGTTTATAAGTGATTCTGAAAAGTTTTTGTTTCTAGGAAATGCACCCATCCATTGATGATAAACAAGATTTATAGTTGCATCCTCACAACCAATTTGTTTAGCATATTTTGCGGATAATTTTCTTAAAACCGCTGATGTTACTATGTCTTGATTTACAGAGCCAGATTGAGAAAAGCTAACAGAAAATGATTTTACCCCTTCTTCTAAAGAAAGCATCATTTCTGCTATTTGAATAACTATAGCAATTGCAGGATGTACGAGAGTTGCTGTAAGTGGTCCAAATGATTCACGATTTATTGGTTCATTTAGCGTTGAATATTTTGCACAAACTTTTTCCACATGTTTCCAATATAAAAATGCTTTATCTTGAGGAAAATTTTTAGAGTAGGGTAATATGTAAGTGATTGGACCACCTTCTATTTCAAATATCCCAGAAGCAATAGCCATATCTATCAAAAGTCTAGCATCTGGTGTACCATGCCTTAAACTAACAGGAGTATTAAAATGTGTCATCATTTTTCTTGTAGTTCGATAACCATGATTTATAAGCGGATAACCATTTAGCATATCTGTTTCAGTTTCTTCACTAAGTCGTAACATTTTAGCTGAACTTCCATAGTCGTTTAATCTAGTATGGCTATCAATTGTTAAAGGTAAAACATCTACGCCAGCTTTGGTAAAATCTTCATATAGCGAAAACATTTTTTCATAAGTAGGAAAACCGCCACGAGGCTGAACTAAAGTTTTGCCTTTATTTTGTTTAAATTTATGAGATATAAAAAGTTCTTTTGATGCACCTTTTACAAATTCTTCTATTTCTGCAAAGTCAAAATTATCTACATATTCGTTTGATACGATTATTTCTCTATCTCTTTGAAGCAAACTCATTTTTGTTCCTCCAAATACTCTTCTAATCTATCAAGACCATCTTGTAAATCTATTTGATGAAAGACAAGATTAAAGCCATATTCTTCATATTTTGGTACGATATCTTTTTCGTCTGATTCTCCGACACTTAGATTTCCACCTATAACAAAAATAACTTTGCTTAAATCATATTTTTGTTTCATAAAACTTAAATCTCTACACCAACCCTCAGCTTCACCGTTTAAAGAAGAAATAAGAAGAATATCAGCATTAGTTTCTACTACCGCATCAATAAATTCTTCAAGATAGGTGTTTACACCTAAATTAAATACTTCAAAACCTCTATTTTGCAAAGAGATATCAATAAGCCTATTTGCAACGACATGTATATCGTTTCCTACAACACCTGTAACTACTTTCATATAACACTAAACCTTTTAAATTATTATCGCGATTATATCTAAAAGTTGTTTAACATAAATTATTTTAGAAAATTTCGATACAATTACAAAAAATAAGGAATACTATGAAATCATATACAGCAGACATTTGTGATAAATATAAAAATGAGGTGCAAGTTTTAGAGCCTATTTTAAAATCTTTTGGTGGTGTATCTATGTGTCATGGTAAAATTTATACTATTGAACTTTTTGAAGATAATACTGATCTCGTAAAGCTTTTAAGAGATGAAAAAGGTGATGGTAGAGTGTGCGTTGTTGATGTAAAAGGCGATTATTGTGCTGTTGTTGGCGAAACTTTGATGGGTTTTGCTTATGAAAATGGCTGGGCAGGAATAGTTATAAATGGATATGTAAGAGATACACATCAAACTTCGATTATACCAGTAGGGCTTTTTGCCCTTGGAACTTATCCATATAAAAGTGAGAAAAAAGCAAATTCAAATAGAGATATTGAATTAAAATTTGGTGGAGTATCTTTTAGAGCAGGTCACATTTTATATGCCGACAATGATGGAATAATTGTCAAAAAATCATAATTTAGAATTATATTAGGAGTAAAATAATGAATTTTAATAATTTATCAAATGAAACAAAAGCAAAATTACACAAAGAATTGCTTGAAAATGCCATGAGTGTTGGAGGTAAAAATTTTTTTCTTCAAATGATTGAAGACACAAGAAAAGAAAAGCCAAATCCACTTTTAAATAAAACTGCAATTTTTCATTATACAAGTGGAAAAGTAAGCTTGAGTAAATCTATTTATAAAGATACTCTAACTACACTTTTCAGTGCTATGAGAAAAGAGGAAAAAGATGGCGATATGCTAGATGGATTAAAGCCAAAAGAGTATAAAAATTTTATGAATATGATGAGAACATTAAAACCAGTGGAAGTACAAGTAATTCCAAAAGATATTGAAAATTGTACTGGTTTTAAATTTTCTATTTTAGATTCAACAGTAGAAAAAAATACAAAAATTACACTTATGTTTAAAATTATCTTTTTTTACAATATTGAATTTGCAAAAAAAGCATTAAATTATGAGATAAAAGAGTAATAAAATGAATCCAAAAAAAAGATTTGATATAAAGCAAGGTATGAAAGTAAATATTGTTTTAAAACAAGACCAAAGAAGTGGAAAATTAACGCAAGGTATCGTTAAAAAACTTTTAACAAATTCTCCAACTCATCCACACGGCATAAAAGTAATGCTAAATAGCGGAGAAGTTGGAAGAGTGCAGGAGATTTTGTAATTTTTAAACCAATAATAATTTTACAAAATTAAATCTTTTTAGTTATAATGTACTAGAATAAAAAAAAAGGATTTTAATTTGCCAACTTTATTAAATAAAAATGGCTTTAAATTTTTCTTTT
>JAOZVJ010000068.1 GCA_029938215.1 Arcobacteraceae bacterium
AACGCGACAAGTTTTTGCTAACATTAAAGCAGTTTTAGAAGACAATGAAAGTGCTTTAGATAAAGTTATTAAAGTTAATATTTTTCTAGATGATATGAATGACTTTGGTGTTGTTAATGTTATTATGGCGGAAACATTTGGTGATCATAAGCCTGTGAGAAGTACAGTTGCTGTTAAAACATTGCCGTTAAATGCAATGATTGAGATTGATATAATTGCCGAAGTTAACGATTATCATTAAGTATTTTTACGCTTAAAGAAAGTTTAAACTAAATAAAGATAAAATACGCTTCACGAAAATAGAAGGATTAGTACAATGTACGCAATTATTAAAAGTGGTGGAAAACAATATAAAGTATCAGAGGGTGATATTTTAGATGTTGATAAACTAAGCAAAGAAGCAAAAGAAACTATAGAATTTAATGAAGTAGTAGCAGTAAATGATGGAAAAGCGTTAAAAACTGGTAAAGATGTAAAAAATTCAAAAGTTACAGCAGAAGTTATCGTTGAAGGTAGAGATAAAAAAGTTATTATCTACAAAAAACGAAGAAGAAAAGATAGTAAACTAAAAAGAGGTTTCAGAAGAAGCTTCACAAAAGTTAGAATTACTAAAATAGCGGCTTAAGGGGATATAATATGGCTCACAAGAAAGGTCAAGGTAGTACACAGAATAATAGAGATTCAGCAGGTAGAAGACTTGGTGTTAAGAAATTTGGTGGTGAAAAAGTACGAGCAGGTAATATCATCATTAGACAAAGAGGCACAAAAGTACATGTTGGAAACAATGTAGGTATCGGTAAAGATTATACAATTTTTGCTTTAATTGATGGCGAAGTTAAATTTGAAATTAAAGATAAAAAAAGAAAAAAAGTTTCTGTTTACGCTTCATAGTCGTAGATAAAGTTTTTTGTTAAGGCACTGTGGCAATTTGCTATAGTGCCTTTTTAATTTTAGTGAAAAAACTAAAAATGAAAAGAAAGAGTTCTTTTCGATTAAAATCGGAGATTTTTTATGTTTATAGATAAGGTTAGTTTTACTGTTACATCTGGAAAAGGTGGTGCAGGATGTACTTCATTTCGTAAAGAAAAGTTTGTTGTAAAAGGCGGACCAGACGGAGGAGATGGTGGAAAAGGTGGTGATGTAGTATTTCTAGTAGATAGCAATACTGATACGCTTTCTTGGTACAAAGGTCGAAAAGCAGTATCTGCTGATAATGGTAGACAAGGTATGGGAAGCAGAATGACTGGAAAATCTGCTCAATCTTTAATACTAAGAGTTCCGCCTGGTACTCAAGTGATTGATAAAGAAACTAATGAAGTTTTATTAGACTTGATAACTGATGGAGAAGAGGTACTTTTAATTGAAGGTGGAAAAGGTGGAAAAGGAAATTATCATTTTAAAAGTTCGCGAAATCAAACACCAAGATATTCACAGCCAGGATTACCAGGTATAATAAAAGAGATAAGATTAGAATTAAAACTTATTGCTGATGTTGGACTTGTTGGTTATCCAAATGTTGGGAAATCAACTTTGATATCAGCTACTTCAAATGCACATCCTCAGATTGCAAATTATGAATTTACAACTTTGATACCTAGTTTGGGTGTAGTAGATGTTGGAGAATATTCATCGTTTGTGATGGCGGATATCCCAGGAATTATTGATGGTGCTAGTGATGGTAGAGGATTAGGATTAGATTTTTTAAAACATATTGAAAGAACTAAAACATTGTTATTTACAATTGATATATCAAATTACAGAGAAACTTTGGATCAATATAGAGTATTAAAAGAAGAATTAAAAAAGTTTTCAGATGAATTAAATAACAGAAAATTTGCAATTGCATTAACAAAAATTGATACGATAAATCCTGATGAATTAAATGATAAAATAGAAGATTTTATAAAAGGAATAAACTTACAAAGTTGTGGTAAAAATTCTTTTGCTTTTGATGAAAATAAAAAATATTTTTTACAAGATTTAACTTTTAATAAATATAATGATGATTTGCCATATTTTATTTTACCTATATCTTCTGTCTCAAATCAAAATATTAAAAGTATAAAATATGCACTTTATGATTTGGTAAATTTATAAAAAATGAAAAGAATAGTCTTAAAAGTAGGAAGCGCGGTATTAACACAAGGCGATTCATTAGCACTTGATAGATTGTACAATTTGGTTGAATTTATATCTGAATTAAAAAGAATAGGAAATGAAGTTATTTTAGTTAGTTCTGGTGCTGTTGCTGCTGGATATACCTTGCTACAACTTGATAAAAAAATAATATCAAATAAGCAAGCTTTGGCTTCTATTGGACAACCATTTTTAATGGACACATATAGAAGAAAATTTGGTAAATATGATATTCTTTGTTCTCAGGTTTTACTAGAAGCCTCTATTTTTAAAGACAATATTAGACTGGGACATGCAAAAGATACAATAAATGGACTTCTTGAAAATGATGTAGTGCCTATAATTAATGAAAATGATGTCACAGCTGTTGAAGAGTTGGTTTTTGGAGACAATGATCAACTTTCGGCTCATATAACACATTATTTTAATGCTGATTTATTGGTGATTTTAACTGATATAGATGGGTATTATAATGAAAATCCACATCATAATAAAAATGCAAAATTACTTAAATTTGTTGATAAAGTTGATAAAAAATTATTGGATGTTGAGCAAACAGCTAATAGTGAATTTGCTACTGGTGGAATTGTTACAAAACTAAAAGCTGCACAATTTTTATTGGAAAAAAATAAACAGATGTATTTGACAAGTGGTTTTGATTTAACTTGTGCAAGACGATATTTATTGGAAAATAAGCATATTGGCGGAACACTTTTTGCTTAAAAAATTAAGCTGTTAAAATATAAAAATAGAGGAATTGGTATGCGAATAATTTTTATGGGAACTCCCGATTATGCTACAACTATATTTGAAAATTTACTTCAAGAAGATTATGAGATAGTTGCACTTTTTACTCAGCCTGATAAAAAAGTTGGTAGAAAACAAATATTAACTCCTCCGCATATTAAACAATTTTGTTTAGACAATGGCTTGTCTTTGCCTATCTATCAGCCAAATTCTTTAAAAGATATTGGATGTGAAAAAACTGTAAAAGACTTAAAGCCAGATTTTATAATAGTAGCTGCTTATGGACAAATTTTACCTAAAAATATTTTAGATATTGCACCTTGTATAAATCTTCATGCTTCGCTTTTACCTAAATACAGAGGAGCAAGTCCAATTCAGCAGGCAATTTTAAATGATGATAAATACACTGGTGTTACTGCTATGATGATGGAAGAAGGACTTGATAGTGGAGATATTTTAGGATTTGAATATGTTGAAATAACATCAAAAATGGATGTTTCTAAACTATTTAATAAGCTTTCTTCTGCTGCTGCAAAATTAACAATAAATATTTTAAAGAATTTTAATAAAATTTTACCTAAACAGCAAAATTTATCACAAGCTAATTATTGTAAAAAAATAGTTAAAAATGATGGAATGATACAATTTCTTGATGCAAAAGAATTTTATCAAAAGTTTAAAGCTTATAAATTTTGGCCAGGAATTTTTTTAGATTCTGGATTAAAAATAAAAGAGTGTGAAATAGCCGATTGTGATTTATCGAACAAGAGTGGACAGATTTTAGAAGTAAAAAAAGATTTTATTATTGTTGGATGTGAAAAAGGTGCTATTAAAATTACTCAAGTTCAACCATCATCAAAAAAAGCTATGAATGTAGTTGATTATATTCGAGGATCGAGATTAGAAATTGGAAATAATTTATCTTAATAAAATAGATTCTACACATATTTATTTAAAAAATTATATAAAATTAAATACTTATAAAAATTCAATTGCGATAGTTTCTCAAAATCAGACCAATGGAATAGGTAGTCGAGATAATAACTGGGAAGGAAAAAATGGAAATCTATTTTTTTCTTTTGTGATAAAAAAAGAAGACTTGCCAAATGATTTACCGCTTCAATCAGCTTCAATATATTTTAGTTTTATTTTAAAAGAAATTTTAATGACAAGTGGCTCTAAAGTTTGGATGAAATGGCCAAATGATTTTTATATAAAAGATAAAAAAATAGGTGGCACGATTACAAATATTGGTTTTAATTTAATTTTTTGCGGAATAGGTTTAAATTTAGTTGATACAGGTGATGATTTTGGTTGCTTGGATATTGTTGTTAAAGTAGAAGAAGTGCTAAAAAAGTATTTTAATGCTTTGGAAAAATATCCATCATGGAAGCAAATTTTTAGCAAATTTGAGATAGAATTCAAAAAGAACGAAAATTTTAAAACCAACATAGAAGAACAAAAGATATTATTAAAAGATGTTAGATTACAAATAGATGGTTCTTTATTAGTAAATGGTAAAAAGGTGTTTAGCTTAAGATGACAGAAATAATTACAATTGCAAATCAAAAGGGCGGAGTTGGTAAAACTACAACGGCTGTTAATTTAAGCGCGGCTTTAGCTATAGAGGGTAAAAGAGTATTATTAGTTGATGCTGATCCTCAGGCAAACGCTACTACTAGCTTGGGATTTCATAGAGATACTTATGAATACAATATGTATCATGTTATGTTAGGCACTAAAGAATTGGATGAAATTATTTTAGATTCTGAAATAGAAAATCTTAAAGTTGCTCCGTCAAATATCGGTCTTGTTGGAATTGAAAAAGAATTTTATAAAAACAATAAAGACAGAGAGTTAGTATTAAAACGAAAAATTGATAATATAAAAAATGAGTATGATTATATTATTATTGATTCTCCTCCAGCACTTGGACCAATCACTATAAATACTTTAAGTGCAGCAAATTCTGTACTTATTCCTATACAATGTGAATTTTTTGCTCTTGAAGGGCTTGCTCAATTGCTTAATACTATTAAGTTAGTTAGACAAACAATCAATAGGCAACTTGAAATCAAGGGATTTTTACCAACTATGTATAGTGCTCAAAATAATCTTTCAAAACAAGTTTTTGCTGATCTTGCACAACATTTTGAAAATAAATTATTTAGACTAAATAAATCTTATGTAGTGATTCCTAGAAATATTAAACTTGCAGAAAGTCCAAGTTTTGGTAAGCCTATTATGTTGTATGATGCAACTGCTGTAGGTACAAAAGCATATACAAATTTAGCTAAAGCAATTTTACAATAGGGGCGACATATGGCACTAGGACGAGGATTAGGTGAACTTTTAGGTGAAGTGGAAACAGCTTATGATAACAATAGTGGTAAAAGCGAATTAAATATAATAGAAATAGATGTAAATTTAATTAAATCCAATCCTTATCAGCCAAGAAAAGTTTTCAATGAAGATAAATTAAAAGAGCTTAGCGCATCTATTATTAAGCATGGTCTTCTTCAGCCAATAGTTGTAACTAGAGATGGCGATAAGTTTATATTAATCGCAGGTGAGAGAAGATTAAAAGCGACTAAACTTGCAAATAAAAAAGCTATAAAAGCTACTATTTTGGATATTGAGGATTCTAAACTTAGAGAATTAGCTTTAATTGAAAATATTCAAAGAGATGATTTAAATATTATAGAGCTCGCATATTCTTATGCAGGACTTATAAATGAGCATAAAGTTACTCATGATGAATTAGCAGAAATGGTGGCAAAAAGTAGAAGTTCCATAACAAATACTCTTAGACTTTTAACATTAAGTGTATATACTCAACAAATGTTAGGAAGCAATAAAATTACAGCAGGTCATGCAAAAGTTTTAATAGGACTTGAAGATGATCAGCAAAAAGTAATAGTGAATTCTATAATTGGACAAAGATTAAGCGTAAGAGAAACCGAACAATTAGTAAGAGATTTGAAATTAAATGAAAATAAAATAAATGAAAATAAAATAAAAAAAATTCATAAAAATATTAATTTTAAACCATTAAAAAAAATTATAAAAACGCTAGATAAAGAAAATTTTTCTATTAAAACTGGCAAAGATTATTTGAAAATTGAATTTAATTCAAATGATGATGTGGAAAAATTTTTAGAATTTTTTGTAAAATCTTAACCTCCTTTAAACTACTTTATATAATTTTTCGATATAATTGCCACAAGTTTATGTATAACTAAACTGTAAAAAAATTGTATGGAGAGATAGATGTTAGACATTAGTCCAATATTGTTACTTAGCTCAGGTATTGTCTTTTTGCTAGTCCTTGCTAGATTAAATAGCTGTCTTTATAAACCATTATTTAAGCATATGGATGATAGAACTGAATCTATTGCAAAAGATTTGGCAAATGCAAAAAACAATGGTGCTGATATAGATGGTATGGTAAATGAAGCAAAAGAAATTATTTCTAAAGCTAAAAAAGAAGCTTCTTCAATAAGAGAAAAAGTAAGTGCGGAAGCAAAAGGGTTGGCTGATTCAAAACTTATGGTTGCGAAAACTGACTTGGAAACAAAGTATAATAACTTTGTAAAATCATTAGAAACAGACAAAGAAGCCTTAAAAAGCTCTTTAAGTTCAGCTATGCCTCTTTTTAAAGAGAGTCTAAAGCAAAAAATTAGTTCTATATAAGAAAGGGGATTGTTGGAATGAAAAAAATATTATTTATATTATTTTGTATAACTCCATTGGCGTTATTTGCAAGTGATGCTAATGTTGAAACAGATATTATTCAAAGAACAGTGAACTTTTTTATATTTATTGCTATTTTGTATTATTTGTTAGCAGATAAAGCAAAAGAATTTTTTGTAGGAAGATCTGCTTCTATTCAAGGTGAACTAGATAAAGTTCAGCAAGTATTAAAAGAATCTGAAACAAAAGTTGAAAATGCAAAAATAGAGCTTGAAAATGCAAAAAAACTAGCTTCTGAAATAGTAGAAGGTGCAAGTGCTGATACTGCTTTAATTAAAAGTAAAATTGAAGAAGTAATAGATCAGGAAATTTCACATCTTTATAAAAATTTTGATGAGAGAATTGAAGTTGAAACTAAGAAGATAAAAAAAGAAGTTGTATCTGAAATTCTTGAAGAATTATTAAATGCAGATAATATTGCTATTTCACAAGATGAATTAGCAAGTATTGTATTAAAAAAGGTTGCATAGATGAGTAGTTTGATAGCAAAAAGGTATGTAAGAGCATTACTAAAAGATCAAAGTATTGATAAGGTTGCAGATCTTTATAATGATATTAAGCAAATTGCATCTGCTTATGCTGATGAAAAGTTTTTATCTATAATATCTTCAAGTGAAGTTTCTATCGATGCAAAGATAGATTTAATAGTTTCTTTTGTTGATAAAAACAATGATCAACTTAAAAATCTAATTAAAATATTAGCAAACAATAAAAGATTGGATATTATTCCTAATATTGCTGATGAGTTAAAAAAAGAGATAGCTATATTAAAAAATAGTTATGAGGGTGTGGTTTATACAAATATTAAATTAAATGAAAATGACCTTGAGTCTATTCAAGATAAGTTTGCTAAAAAGTTTAATATAACTTTGGCGCTTACTCAAAATATTTGTGACTATGATGGTATCAAAGTTGATATTGAGGGACTTGGTGTAGAGATTGGTTTTTCAAAAGAGAGATTAAAATCACAAATGATTGAACATATATTAAAAGCAGTTTAGAAAATACAAAGGAGATAGTGAATGAGTACAAAGATTCAAGCAGATGAAATTAGTTCTATAATAAAAGAAAGAATTGATAATTTTGAATTAAATGTAGATGTAAATGAGACGGGTAAAATAATCTCGTTTGCAGATGGTATTGCGCAAGTTTATGGACTTAAAAATGTTATGGCCGGTGAGCTTGTAGAATTTGAAAATGGCGCAAAAGGTCTTGCTTCAAACTTAGAAGAAGCAGCAGTTGGTGTTGTTGTTTTAGGTTCAAGTGAAGGCTTAAAAGAAGGAACATCTTGTAAAAGATTAGGAGAACTTCTTAAAGTTCCTGTTGGTCCAAATGTTTTAGGTAGAGTTGTAAATACTTTAGGTGAACCAATTGATGGTAAAGGTATTATTGAATCAACAGAAACAAAACTTGTTGAAGAAAAAGCTCCTGGGATTATGGCTAGAAAATCTGTACATGAGCCTTTACAAACTGGTATTAAAGCTATTGATGCACTTGTTCCAATTGGAAGAGGTCAACGAGAGCTTATTATTGGTGATAGACAAACAGGTAAAACTACAGTTGCTATAGATACTATTATTAATCAAAAAGGTCAAGATGTAAAATGTATTTATGTTGCAATTGGTCAAAAAGATTCATCAGTTGCTAATATTGTTGGTGCTTTAGAAGCAGCTGGCGCAATGGATTATACTACAATCGTAAGTGCAAGTGCTGCTGAATCTTCAGCTTTACAATTTCTTGCTCCTTATACTGGTGTTACTATTGGTGAATATTTTAGAGATAATGGTCAGCATTGTTTGATTATATATGATGATTTATCTAAGCATGCTGTTGCATATAGAGAAATGTCATTACTTCTTAGACGACCTCCGGGTAGAGAAGCATATCCAGGTGATGTATTTTATTTACATTCAAGATTACTTGAGCGTGCTGCGAAAGTTAATGATAAATTAGGTGGTGGTTCTTTAACTGCTTTACCAATTATTGAAACTCAAGCTGGTGATGTTGCTGCATATATTCCAACAAATGTTATTTCTATTACAGATGGACAAATTTTCTTGGAAACTGATCTTTTTAATTCAGGTATTAGACCTGCTATTAATGTTGGTTTATCAGTATCAAGAGTTGGTGGTGCTGCTCAAATTAAAGCTACAAAACAAGTAGCAGGAACTCTTAAGCTTGACCTTGCTCAGTTTAGAGAACTTGAAGCATTTGCACAATTTGCTTCTGATTTAGATGCAACTACAAGAGCGCAGTTAGAAAGAGGTCAAACAATGGTTGAGCTTCTTAAACAAGGTGTAAATAAACCACTTGCTATTGAAAAACAAGTTACAGTTCTTTATGCTGGTGTAAATGGTTTCTTGGATGATGTTGACCATTTAGATGTTGTAAAATTTGAACAAGAATTTCATGCATTTATTGAGCAAAAATATTCTAATATTTTAGAAGATTTAAAAGCAAAACAAAAAATTGATGATGATATTAAAGCTAGTTTAGAAACTGCAATAAACGAGTTTAAGACTGTATTTAGTGCTAAATAAGGGAATTGCCAATGGCTAATTTAAAAGATATATCAAGACAGATTAAAAGTGTTAAAAACACCCAGAAGACAACAAACGCTATGAAACTTGTTTCTTCTGCAAAATTAAGAAGAACTAGAGAATTATCAGAGCAGGCAAAAAGTTATGCGATTAAAATAAGTAATGTTCTATCTGAGATTGCACATAGAATTAGTAAAGTGCAAAATGATGAAAATTTAAATCGTGCATTTGTTTCAAATGACAATCCAAAAACAGTTGATATTGTTTTTGTAACTGCCGATAAAGGTCTTTGTGGTG